>NZ_JADEWL010000077.1 GCF_015207665.1 Plectonema cf. radiosum LEGE 06105 | reverse complement strand
AATTAACTGTCAACTGTCCACTGTCAACTGTCCACTATCAACCATCAACTAACCACCATCAACGATTAATACATATGAGATTCGATTTGACTTAACGGAACGAAACACTCTTGTGGTAAAAGTACTGGTTGGAGAGTAAAAATTACCTTTCCTCGATGATTTCCGCGATTAATCGCGACTCCTGAAGCTTGTCCTGCCATTTCCGGATGCACCTCGCAGTAAGTGTAATATATTTGACCCGCAGACCGGATGAGAGAAGAGTCAATCAACGGAGATTGTGTCACGGGGTTCGTAAAATTTTGCTGCCCTTGTCGTAATGCGTACACGAATTACTTTTGTTATTTGGCTAGGTTTTCAATTAAGTTTATCCGAAAGTTTTAACAATGGAAGTTAAAATCTTTCGTGAGAATTAGAAAAGTAATTTAAAACTATTATTTATAATTATTTCTCTAAAGTTTGAATCATTGCTTCACCCATAGCTCGGCAACCCACTTGATTCATTCCTGCGGACATTATATCCCCAGTACGAAAACCATTTTGTAAAACTTGCAACACAGCTTGTTCTATGTGGTTGGCTGCATCGGCTTGATTTAAACCATAACGTAGCATCATGGCTGCGCTGAGAATTTGTGCTAAGGGATTGGCTTTATCTTCTCCTGCGATATCAGGAGCTGAACCATGGACTGGTTCAAATACTCCGGGGGAGGATGCGCCTAGACTAGCAGATGGTAGCATACCAATACTGCCGGTAAGCATGGCTGCTGCATCGGAAAGAATATCGCCGAATAAATTTCCGGTGACGATAGTATCAAACTGTTTGGGAGCGCGAACCAACTGCATAGCAGCATTATCTACATAAAGATGAGATAATTCTACATCGGGGTATTCTTCAGCCAGTTGAGTCATAGTCGTGCGCCACAGTTGAGATACTTCCAAAACATTGGCTTTATCTACAGAACAAAGTTTACCTCCTCGTTTGCGGGCTGTTTCAAAAGCAACTCTACCAATGCGTTCAATTTCCGCCTCAGTATACACCATTGTATTTATTCCCCGCTTTTCGCCGGTTTCCGTATCAAAAATGCCTTTGGGTTTACCAAAGTAAATTCCACCAGTCAGTTCCCGCACCACCATAATATCAACACCTTCAACAACTTCTTTTTTAAGAGTTGAAGCGTCAATTAATTGAGGAATGATTTTCGCTGGGCGCAAATTAGCAAATAATTCTAAACCAGCCCGTAATCCCAACAAACCAGCTTCGGGACGCTTATCAGATGGTAATTCATCCCATTTATAACCACCGATCGCAGCGAGTAAAACAGCATCGCTATCGCGACAAGTTTTTAATGTAGTTTCTGGAAGAGGTTCACCTGTGCGATCGATCGCAGCACCACCAATTAAGGCTTCTTGAAATTCAAACCGGATGTCAAATTTCTTTCCTACGACTTTGAGTACATCTACCGCTACTGCCATGATTTCAGGTCCGATACCATCACCGGGAAGTAGGGTAATGCGGTAGTTTTGGGTCATAGTAGTTTTAAAGGATTCTTAAAAATAGGGCTGATTACATATCATACCGGGCAAGGGTACTTATTTGTAGAGTGGTATCAACCTTTATTTTTGGTCAAAGGTTAAAATAAACGCCGAGAAGTCGGGTTTTTTACGATGATTTTCTTGGGTAACAGATATTTCAAATAAAAACCCGACTTCTTTCCCCGCACAAAATTAGAAGTCAGGTTTTTAGTTAAATTATTTCAATGCCTTATTTACCAATTCCGCAATCTGAGAAGGACGTTCTGCTACAGGTATTTTCGCTTGTTTAAAGGCTGTTAATTTACTTTTTGCAGAACCAAATTCCGGATCGCGTCCGATGACTGCTGCTAATGTCCCCGTTTGTCGCCAATGTTTTGCAGGTGGTGCGTGTAATCCGGCAATATAAGCTATAACTGGTTTATCTATCATTTCAGATATGTAAGCTGCTGCGGCTTCTTCACGTCCTCCACCAGGTTGACCTACTAAAACAATTACTTGAGTATTTTCATCTTCATCCAAAATTTGCAACCACTGGATAAACGAAGAACCCACAACCCCATCACTGCCGATACTCACACTAATTGACTGTCCCAATCCTACCTGTGTCAATTCCCAGGCAATTTCATAGGTTAAAGTGGTGCTACGACTAACTATTCCCACTTCTCCGGGAATGTAAAATTCGCTGGGGTGAGTCCCCAATAAAATCTTTCCCGGTACAATAATTCCAGGGCTATTTGGTCCGACAATTATGGTTTCCTCTGTTTCAGCACGACGAAATAAATTCACCATGTCTAACGGAGGTACTCCAGGAGAAATGATAATAATTTGATTGATACCACAAGCCATGGCTTCTAATGCTGCATCTAAAACTTGATAAGGATGTACGCAGATAATTGTGGTATCGATATCCCCAAATTTATCTACCACTTGCTCAACTAAATCAAATACGGGTAAATCACACAGTTTACTTCCACCGCATCCCGGATTCACCCCGGCCACTAAATTTGTTCCGTAAGCTTTCATTTGAGCAATATGGCTCGCTGAAATAAACTCGCTAAATCCCTGGATGATTACTTTACTCTCTGGCGTTAAATTCATAAAAAAACATAATAGTTGAAGGAGAACTTAGCCGTTAAAGTCACTAAGAAACAGTATTACCACGATATGTAAAAGGCTTCACGTTTAGCCTATCGCGAATCAGATAAACCAAAAATAATTTAGAACCTTGTAAAAAAAAAGATTCTAGATTAAGATAAGGTTATTGAAAGGTTAATGTTTAATTTCATCTGGATAGCAACTCGGAAAGCAGAGGAACACAATCGTTGTAGTAGGTGCTGTGGAAACTGTCTGTATCTAGTTTTTTAATCGCTGATTTTTTACCACCTAAAAATATTTATTAGACATCTCCGGAAATCAAATATGCATCATCCAGAAACCTTGTAGAGACGCGAACCCTTGCGTCTCTACATTCTTTTTCGGAGATGTCTATTGATAAATAGCCACTAAATGTAGCCCACCCTTAAGGTAGGCTTAGTTTGTATAACCCCGCTAAGGACGATTAAGAATTGGTATCAGAACATATGGTACTCCTATTTGAATTTTGTATAAAAGACTCAGTATATTTTCTTTTCCCTAATGCCTACCCCCTAGTCCCTAACCGCTAGGAGTTATATGGCTGCGCCACCATAGCCGAACAACACAAATTAAACCGGATTCCTATAGATTTAAAAGTTACTTTTTAGCGCTAATTTTTGATAATTTAACTGCTTGAGCTACCGCATTATCTAAACTTTCTACTAGCAATATCGGACTTTCTCCTTCGATGGTTAAATTTGATAAATATTTTTTAGCTATATCCAAATCGGAGCCAGCTAAACGAATAATCAAATTAGGAAGAGAACAACCTTCCCGAAAACCTTTATTACCATTCGTACTATTCGTACCATTGGTAATAAACCCTTGGGGACTAAATTGATTGGGTTGCTTGTGAATAAAATTGGCAATTAACTCCGCGACTTCTGTTGCTTGAGGAATACTACCTAAAAAGTTAATCAGTATTACTTGAATACTTTTATCAGCAGCTAAGATTTGCAATGCTTGTTGCAAACGGCTGTTAAAAGTTGTTGGTATAGTGTCAGTCAGAAATGCGTGTCGCAAATTTAGACATACTCCAGGTTTACCACCATTGCTGACAACTAAATCTAAAGTTGCCATCACCGAACCAGCACCGTTTCCTAAAATACCAATCTTACCGCGCATTTGGGTTCCATCCCAATTACCAATTTTGCCATTAGTCTGTTTTGAGATGTCACGACTAGCCAATTTTCGAGCCATCACAGCAATATCTGGATGACGACGGATAGCTCTTTCATTTATGCTGACGTTGCCATTCAAAGCCACTACTTGTCCGGAAGAATCTACACCTAGAGGGTTAATTTCTACCAAATCCAGGTCTTTTTCTATAAACAATTGGTACATTTTTTCGATGACGTTGCTTACCGACTGCATCAGCGTTCCTTGTAAGCCCATTTTTAAAGCTAATCTACGAGCATAAAACGGAGAAAATCGCTCTTCGACTACAACGTGCTGCATTTTCTCTCCCGCTTCATCCCAATCTATATCCGCTTCATTACAGCCCAATAGTATCGGACGACATACAGCAGTATCTAAAACAATCGCTAAATAAAACTCTTGTTCAATGTTATATTTCGTTTCCGCTAATAAAACTTCGGGTAATTCGCCATAAATCGATAAATTAAAAATGTTTTGCGCGGCTGCGATCGCATCGATTGTAGTTTCTACAAACCTGATTCCACCAGCTTTTGCGCGTCCTCCAGCATAAATTTGAGATTTCAAAACTATTGGATAATTAATTTGTAAACGTTTAAGATCGGTAGGATGGTCAATTGTTTGGGAAGGTAATACGGGAATACCTATTTTTCCAAACCATTCTTTTACTTGATATTCCAATAATTCCATTGACGCACACCTTTCTATTACAACTTGTGGAGGTTTACTACGGTGCTGTCTAAAACATACAGCATACACCCTAACAATCTGTTTTTAATTTCAAGCCGTAAAAAACAAGCTGTTAAAAACCAGTTATCTTTCTATTATTAATTTTATCCAATAGTGTAGTTAGGGTAAATTAAAAATTGATTTTCACAACTATTACTTTATAGGAAGTAATACATAATATCAGTAAAAATGCTTACATTTTTTTCGGAAGTCGCAATTTAATTGGTAGATAGCTATACATCCCACCAATTAGGGCGTTGAGTAATTTTTCATCAAAAGTAATATTAAATATTATCGGTAGAAAAATGTATCTGCCTGGAGACTTATTTATTAATTTTTAAAACAATTTCTGCCAAAATTCAAAACGTCAAAATATTGCAAATTCTTATTATTCCCGCCCTTTGTGCGAAAATTTATCATATCGATAAAAATATTTTATAAAGTAATTAGGTTGAGGGAGAAAGGCAGATAATTACGTATTTACTCTGCAATCAAAATAAATGGAGTTATCCTTGAGATGATTTAGAAATAAGAGCTTAGTTGATAGTTAAGCTTTTTGTAAAAACTCGTCTATTGTGTTACAAAATGAACGTTCGGATTTGATATAGCGACTAGTTCGTCAAAAGTTAATCCTACTTGCTTGAACAAACTTTAATTTCTGATAAACGGAACAGGGCTTTATGACAGTAGCGACTCAGCAGGACAATTTACAATTATTAGCAAGCAATTTAGAGGAATACTTACGTGCAGACGTTCGATCTGGAGAATTCTTTGGGGTTAAGTGTGCTGTAAAAAATCACCAGTTGATGATTTTAACTGAGCATCCCCAAGGTGTGGCAGTCGATACCCAACATATTTTTACAGTTCTTCAAGAAGCGTTGCAAAATAATTCCCGCGAGTACCCACAAGAAAAAATAGAGATTTTTTTGCGAGTAGTCGGAGTCAAGCTTCCTTATGCTAAACGTTCCTTAACTATAGAAAAACAATACATTAATACTAATAAAAAGCCAGAACTTTCTGATGTTGAGAATTCTTCAGCCTTGATCTATTCACCAATTAAGGAAGATGAGTCTAATAATTATCTTGACAAAATACCTGTATCAACAAAGTCGCCGGTACTCCGCCGATTCTCGGCGAGCAGTAAGGCGAGCGGCGTTCCCCGGTTAGAATCAAACTTGGTCGGTTTTAACCCCAAATTAATATTGCTTACGGTAATTGGGGTAATAGTTTCCGCAACTTTAGCAGGTGCCTACATTGCAACTCGTCCTTGTTTGATAACCAAGTGTAATCAACTCAAAACCGCAGAGTATTTGAATAATTCTTATGGAGAACTGATCGGTAAAATCAACTCCGAACAAGATTTAGCTAGATTACAGCGCAAAATAGATTTTACCACAACAAGTCTAGGCAAAATTCCCGGCTTCTCTCCTTATTCTCAACAATCGCAACAGCTAGCGCTCAGTTTGTCCGAGAAATCACAACAAATACAACAGGTATTTACAGCAACTCAAGCAGCACAAATCGCCACTCAGAAAAGTCAAGTACCCGTCTCAAGTTTATCAGAATTACAAGATAGAAAAAGATTATGGCGGCAAGCGATCGCACCAATAGAGGCAATTAGTCGCAATGACGCGCTGTATGAATTTGTACAAGCAAAAGCAGTAAGCTATCGCGATAATTTGCAAGCAGTTAACCAACAGTTACTAGCAGAAGATAAGTGGTTGAAAAAAATTACTGCCGCCAAAGCTGTATCTATAGTTGCCGAAAAACGAGAAACAACCGCCAAAACCACTTCAGAATGGCAACAAGTTGAATCTACTTGGCAAGTTGTAATTAATGCATTAGCTGTGATTCCTTTGGGAAGTTCGGCATATTCAGATGCACAAAAACTGATATTCGAGTATAAACCCCGATTATTAGCAGTAAAAAACCGCAATACAAATGAATTAATGGCAGCCAAAGCTTATAAACAAGCACTCAACGCTGTTAATCTTGCCAAAAGTTACGAAGAGCAAAACCAGTGGAATGCAGCAGTAGCGCAGTGGCAAACGGCTTTGAGTTCTGCAAAACAAGTTTCCAGCAACAGTCCATATAATACCGAAGCCCAAAAATTAATTGAACCTGCATCTGTTTCTCTCGAACAAGCGCAAGAAAAGCTAAATGTTTACAGTCGTATACAAAAAACCCGTTCCGATTTAGATCGAACCTGTTCCGGTGAAGTTCGTGTTTGTACTTACATCATGAATAACCAAGGAATTACCGTGCGGATAGCTCCCGATTACGAGCAAAGCCTCCAAGACAGCTTGATGGAAGCCAGCGCTCAAGGAGACCCAGAAATTATTGCAGGTGTCAACCAGCACTTACAGACATTGCAGCAAGCCTTAGAAGCAATTAGTGATAATGCTGACGTACCCCTGATTGTTTATGATGCTCAAGGTAATGTAATTTATGAACGTAAGCTTAATTAATAATTGGTAATTGGTAATTGGTAATTGGTAATTGGTGATGGGTAATTGGTGATGGGTAATAGGTAATGGGTGATGGGTAATTGGTGATGGGTAATGGGTAATGGGTGATGGGTAATTATTGCCAAGCCAACTTTATGACAAGTGTTTAACCGGACATGATATTACCCAATCTCTTAACACAAGGTGAATTCGATGAATTTTTCAGCTTGAAACTATTATCCTGGTTGCTTGGAGCCAGCGCTCACTTTGATTTAATAATCCAACTTTGGTAAGAGTCAGAGCTACTTCTTTAAGATGATGATAAAACTTTCGATTTACCTTTAAAATTATCTTGAAATATAGTCAAATTTTAAGCTGATTTTTTCAGTATAAATTATTGCGTAAATCTTCAATTAAAATATAACAAAAGTGAAAGAATATTCACCATCAAAGGATGAAAAATTAAATAATTCCCATCATTCCCATTCTGATGAATCTCATTTTACTCAAACAGCAGTACGCGAGTTACCACCTGAAGAACATCCAGATGAACACAAGCCTGACAAGCCTTCAAAAAAAGAGAAAGATCACAAAATTAAAGCAGGCTTTAAAAAGTATTGGTGGTTATTAGCTTTGTTAGGTGCCTTAGCTGGGGGTGTAGCAATAGTACGTCCCTGGGAAAGTACTCCTGAAGAAACTCCTACTACTCAGACTGCACCCCTTTCCGTGAGAACGATCAAAGCGCAACGAGAAGCAATCCGCTCTTGGGTATCGAGTGAGGGTAGAGTCAGAGCCGCAAAATACAAGCATCTAACCTTTGAAGTAGAAGGAGACGTAACTTATTTAGCTCGTCGCAACGGCAGAAGACTGCGAGAAGGAGATACAGTCAAACAAGGAGAACTACTTGCACGGGTTGACGATCGCGAACTTGTAGCTGATGTTCGACAAGCCGAAGCTGCTATAGCTGAAGCCCGTAAACAAAGAGCGGCATCCGCTGCACAGGTTGCTCAAGCCCAATCTCAAGTATCTCAAGCGCGTTCGCAAGTATCCCAAGCGCAATCGCAAGTTCAAAATGCGCGATCGCAAGTCCAAAAAGCGCAAACGGCTCGCAATCTAGCAGCTACCAATCTCGAACGCTATCGCTTGCTGATTAACTCAGGAGCCATTGCTCGTCAGGAATTCGACACCAGACAAAACGCCCTCCGCGATGCCGAAGCTGATGTAAGAGCGGCTCAATCTCAAGTAAACTCAGCCGAATCTCAAGTACAATCAGCGCGATCGCAAGTAGAGTCAGCACAAGCCGGAGTTACAGCCGCTCAACAACAACTCGAAGCCACATCAAGTAGTATTACCACAGCCGAAGCCCGACTAACTCAAGCACAAGTTGCTTTAGAAGGAGCCAGCATTTATGCTCCCTTTGACGGTGTTGTTGCTTACCTTAATTACACCGAAGGGGAATATTTCACACCTCAAGCAGTAAGCTCCCAACTTGGTGGAGATTACCAGGGAATTTTGGAAAGAATACCGATGGTAATTATCGATCCCAGCCAGTATGAGGTAATTGTAGATTTGGCTGGACCTACCGGCGAGCAAGTTGAACCCAATCAAACAGCATATGTTGCTTCTGAAACAAATATTAAAAATAATAACGGTGGAAATACCACCAACGATAGTTTAATTGCTAACGCTCGTGCCAGCGGTGAAGTCTTTGCGGTTAACCCCGCCATTAGTCCCGGAGGACGGGCAATTGAAGCCAGAATTCGTCTAAATCCGGCAACTACCAAAAATATCAGACATGGTGAACGAGTCTTAACATGGATTGCAGTAGAAGAAGAACCAAACGCCATAGTTGTTCCTATTAATACAGTAGTTTACCGCGACCAAACTCCCTATGTATTCGTAGTTAACGAGAAAGAGGTAGTAGAACAGCGAAAAGTAGAACTAGGAATTAGAGGCATTACCCAACAGCAGATTATTAGTGGAGTCAAAGCTGGAGAATCCGTCATCACCCAAGGACAAAATCGCCTTGTTGATGGCGCACCTGTAACAGTTATCAATGAACAGTGAACAATTATCAGTTACTAAAAAACTCTGCGTGACTCTGCGCTTACCTTTGCGTTCCTCTGTCTTGAAAAGTTGTTCATGGGGGAAACCCCCAAGACCACACTTTATGTCCTAGCGGACACGCTGAGCCGCACGCTCCGCGTGAACGCTAACGCTGCGTTAAAAAAATAGATTACTCCGATGCGATTAGAAAACAAAGACACACACTCCTCACAAAACCAAAAAGAAATTCCTAATGTCCGCAAACCTTCACGATTAGAACGTTTCTTTTTCTTAAACACTATTTTCGCTATTCTTTTAAGCTTATTGATGGTGATTGGCGGAGTATTGGGCTACTTTTCCATGACCAAACAATCCCAACCGGATATTGATATTGCAGTTGCAACTATTACTACTACCTGGGCTGGTGCTGACCCCCAAACTATTGAGCAGCAAATCACTGACGAAATCGAAACTGAAATTACTTCGGTGGAAAATATTAGCCAGATTCAAAGTGCTTCTTATACAGGTTTCTCGGTAATCAATGTCGAGTTTACCAGTGATGCCAATACAGAAGAAGCAATTCAAGAGTTACGACAAGCGGTTTCTCAAGCAGAACCGGAATTACCTAGAGATGCTGATGAGCCTGTAGTACAGCAAGTTTCGCTTAATGATGCTCCTATTATTACCTTAGCGCTGTACGGTAATATCGACGCAACAGTAATTTCTCAAGCTGCTGAAGAAATCCAAGACCGTTTGGAACAGGTGGGTGGAGTCAGTGAAGTAAATCTTGGTGGTGCTAGGGAAGAAGTTGTCAGCGTGCAAATGAATCCCTTTCGTTTAGCTGCGTTGGGTATTTCACCGACTACGGTAGCCAATCAAATTCGCGCTGCTAACCGAGATGTTCCTCTCAACGAAATCGAAAGCGATGTTATTGGTTCACAAGTAAGATTCTACGGTCGCTTTCGTACAGTTGAGGATTTACAACAATTGCCGATTGCACGTCTATCTGGACGGGTTGTCCGCTTAAATGAAGTTGCTTCTGTAAGTCGGGAACTCGAACAAGAAAACACCCGCGCTTTTATTAGTACCGGAGGGGAAGAATATCAGCCTGTTGTCAGTATTGGGGTGGTAAAAGTACCGGGTCAAGATTCTATTGAGGTAATTAATCGCGTCCTGGAAACAATGGACGAAATTAAGCAAAATGCTAACGTTTGGCCTTTTGGTTTGGAATACCGGATTATTGCCGATGAATCGGAAATTATTTGGGAGCAGTTGGGTAATTTGTTCGTAAATGCTTTGCAGGCTATGGCTGCGGTATTTGTCATCTTATTTATTGCTCTTTCCTGGCGCGAAGCTTTGATAGCCGGACTTTCGATTCCGCTGACGTTTTTAGGAGCATTAGCGGTTCTGTGGCTGATGGGTCAAACTCTCAACAACATGGTGCTAATTGGCATGGTGTTGGCTTTGGGAATTTTGGTGGATGTGTTCATCTTGATGATGGAAGGAATGCATGAAGCGATTTTTGTCAAGGGTTTGAGCTTCGATCAAGCAGCATTGCAAACAGTGAAAACTTATGCAGGACCAGCTTTTGCGGGGCAGTTGACAACAATTTTAGCTTTGACACCGTTGATGGCGATTAGCGGTACCTTGGGTAAATTTATCGAGTTGCTACCCATTGCCGCAATTATTTGTTTAGTGTTGAGTTTTGCGATCGCCATTCTCGTAGATATTCCCCTATCTCGCTATTTGTTAGCCAATGTCAAAGGTGGTGAAAAAAAATCTCGTATTGACCGACTCAGCGAACGTGCATCCGAACGCTGGGTACGCTGGAGTCTTAACTACACCGTAAAAAATAAAGCTACAGCCCGTGCTTGGGCATTAGGAACAATCGCTTTATTTGCCTGTGCTGTATACGCTTTTACTCAAATTCCCGTAGAATTTTTTCCCCAATCCGATCAGCGCAACTTCAGCGTCAACGTAGAATTACCTCCGACTACAACTCTGAATGTTACCCAAGAATTTGCCGATGATTTAGGAGAAATTTTACGCGAGAAAGATTACTTAGAAAGCGTCATTAAATACGTCGGTCAACGCAGTAATTTAGTATCATCCGGCGAACTAGAACCAAATGAAGGTAGCTATTTACTTGGTTTCTCTGGAGTTTTGCTTCCTGAAGACGAAAGAGAAAAAATTTCTTATGAATACTTAGATGATTTGCGTGAAGAATTAAAAGCAGTAGTAGATAAATATCCAGGGGCATCAATGGTACTAAATGCCCAACAATCCGGGCAAAGCGGCGACCCGATTCAAATTGAAATTACTGGTACCGATTTAACTCGACTGCGCGAAATTTCTCAGCAAGTGCAGATGGAGTTACAGCAAATTCCCGGTGCTACTGATGTCCGGGATAGCTTGGGGACTTTGCAAGCAGATTTACGCTTGATACCCAAACGCGAGGAATTGAGTTTTTACGGGTTAACTGAAGAACAACTGACTACCCAAGCCCAGTATTATACCAGAGCCATCGACGTTGGTAATTTTGCTGTTGGTGGCAATCAAGAAGACTTAGAAATCCGTTTGAGTACGGCTTGGCCTTCTCGTAATGGTAGAGTTGGCGGACCCACTCGTAGAGATGAATTACTGGCAGTACGCTTTTTTACCGATAATCCCAACGAAGAATTAATCTCCGCAAGCGCCGTTGTTGAACCAGTACAAGCACAAGCTCCTCTTTCCATTGCCCGGAGAAATGCACGACGCACCGCGACGGTGTTAGCGAAGAATGGAAGCCGCACTGTAGGGGAAATTCTCGCAGATTTAGAACCGAAATTAGAAGAAATGAAAAAGTCCTGGCCTAGTGGCTATAGCTACAGCTTCGGGGGTGAGACAGCAGATCAAGCAGAAACCTTTGGTTCCGCAGGACAAGCACTCGGTTTAGCTGTTTTCTTAGTATTTGCCGTGTTAGTACTGCAACTCGGTTCCTTCCGACAGCCGTTTATCATCTTACTCGCGATTCCCTTCGCTTTGATTGGTACTTTCGGCGGATTTTACTTAGCGAAAATTCCTTTTTCTTTCTCAGCCTTTATCGGCATTATTGCCTTGGTGGGGATTGTAGTTAACGATGCCATTGTTATGGTTGATACCATGAACAGCTACCAGCAAGAAGGAATGAAAGTTAGATTAGCCGCCGCTAGAGGAGCCGCCGACCGCCTACGACCCGTTTTAACTACTAGTATCACTACAATCATTGGTTTAATTCCCCTAGCCTTGAGCGACCCAACTTGGATGCCCTTGTGTAGCGCAATTATCTTCGGTTTACTCGCCGCTACTTTGATTGCATTGGTTGTAGTGCCTTGTTTATATTTGATATTAACTCCGAAGACTGAGGTATCTTGATAAAAGTTATTTAGGAGATAAAAACATGATGTCTACTTCAGATAAAAAAAAGATTGTAATTGCTATTGCCGTCGGTCTGAATTTCGTTATTGGTATAGGAATTGGCGTATATCTTTACGATGTTACAAATGAATCTAATCTAAACCAAAGCGATCGCACAAGCTTTGGTCGTTTTCATATTTGACGTTTCAAAAGCAGCCACTA
This sequence comes from Plectonema cf. radiosum LEGE 06105, assembly GCF_015207665.1. Classification (GTDB taxonomy): domain Bacteria; phylum Cyanobacteriota; class Cyanobacteriia; order Cyanobacteriales; family Nostocaceae; genus Rivularia; species Rivularia radiosa_A. Next base: position 19,692 of record NZ_JADEWL010000077.1, on the reverse strand, counting down.
ATGCTGAAGTATCAAATATAACCTTCACAATCCGCAATTAAGCTGTTGATTCGTTCGGAGCGCATTTGTTCGACAGAAGTTTCTAAATTACTAATGGGAGTAGATTGAACAACTAAAGTTGTTCCAACTTGGTATACCAAAGGTTCGGCATTAAGTAAATTTTCGATCGCAGCTTGCAAAAAAGCCTCCGTTGTCATACCTTGCGCTGCTGCTTGAGCTATCAAACGCGCTTCAATTTCTGGAGTTAATTCAAGCGTAATTGCCATAGAATCATCCAATCTCTTTTTGTAATTAGATTATAGCTACTCCCTTCCCGGCTTTTATATTACCGAGAAAAAAACCGATACTTGACGCAGAGAACACAGAGGAAAGAAGTAAAGACAGTAGGTTGGGTTACGGCTTAAAAATTTTTAATCATAACGAAATAATTATGCGGATGCCGTAGCCCAACAATCAATTAGAACGCCAAACTAATCAATTAAAAATCTTTGAATTGTTGTCACGTACAAGTCAAAAGTAAACATTGTTAAGCCTGATTATTAAGAATTATTCAATATCCGTATTTTTCTCCTAAGCTGTGATAGGTCGTTAGCCGTGAGCGCACCGTGTTACTAATTAATTGCACTTTTATGTATATATATTTAAAAAAATATAAATTATATTACTAAGTATATTTCTTCGGCAATATACGACTGCATCGGCTGTTCACTTCTTATAGTCCAGATAACAGCATTGTATCCAGTCAATTTCATTGTTCTGATAACTGTAATATATATAACCTGAATTATTAACAAATATAACTTATGCGTAATTTTGGTTAGTTACTCCAGACAAACAATACATAACCCAAAATTCAAAGGTAATTTTTCTCATGTTTAACAAAATGCGTGCTATGACATTCGCTACCTTAGTATTAGCTACTGCTTCATCAGCTTTTACTATCCTTCCCCTAGCTGCCAACGCCCAACTTAACTCTAATGCACCACAAAAAGTTTCTCAAGCTCGTGGTCAAAATCTGCCAAACTTACAACTATCTCAACAGCAAATCAACGCAATCAATGTAATTCGCTCCAAAACTCGCACCCAGATTCAAAACGTTTTGACAGCCCAGCAACGCCAAAAAATCCAAGATGATTTGCAAGTGGGTAACAATCCTCAACAAGTTTTTGCATCTATTCTGTTTACCCAGCAACAGCAGAATCAATTGCGGACTATTATGCTATATTCGCAAAAACAAATGGAAAGTGTCTTAACTCCTGCACAGAAGAGAACATTATTACAATGGCGTGCTAATCAAAGTAATGAAAATCCGACTGCTAATGGTTCAAATCCAATAAGTCAGTTCAATCACGATATGGAAATGTTAAGAAGGTTTAGCGATACGGTAGGTTATGGTATGGATTATAATCCCTAAGTTGTTAATCTGGCTTACCCATTAACTTAGATAATAATGTAGAGACGTAGCATTGCTATGTTTCCAGCAATATCTAATTCAAACGAAATTTTTCAATAATCCAAAAATAATCCTAACTCCTCAATAAAAACGCCCCCAGACTGTAAGCCTGGGGGTATTTTTAGCAACTTGATTAAGTCAAGCTATAAATTTATTTCAAAGAGTGTATTGTACTTATAAAATTGATAATTGAAGCATTCAGCTAACCAAAGTTTGTGCAATGAAGACTTCAGATTTTAGCTAAATGAGCAAGACATAATTAACTTATAAAAAGTTTTTAAGTTGAATAATTATGCTATTCAACGCTAGAAATCAACTAACTTTATTCACTACTGACATATCCTTAATACGCCAATTGCCGTCGATTTTAACCACCATATACCTGACTCGTAAGGTTTCGTTATAGGACTTTTGTTCATTAACTTGACCGTTTTCATAGAAATTCGCTTGCTCACTCACAATCGCTTCGATCGCAGCTTGATTCTGGTTGTTGGGAACTGTATCGACGGATTCAATTTTCACACTATGCTCAAAGGTTCGATAGCGGTTATTGGCTTTATCTTGCCGAGCAACTATTTGCCAACTAGCAAGGGATGTACCGACTAAGATGTTGTTTAAACTTTCAATCTCATGATTTGGTCCTAAAGCAGTTTTTTTGGTAGATAGCCAAGTATTAACTATTGCCTCTGCGGAAGATTTTGTTAAAGTACCGCTATCCAAAGCGGTTTGACTGTTCGGATCTGGTATTTCTATTACTGGTTTATTTATTTGTATATTTAGTTGTTCTCCTTGCAAAGCTGGTTCGCGGAAGAATATATTTTGCAAAAGCCCGACACCAGCACCTACTAATAACCATAAAACTAATAAACCCGATAAAGAACCCAAGGCGAGCAAAATAAAACGGGTTCTTTTTTGTAAATTGCTTGGTGCATTTCGTCGTCTTTGTCTGGGGATGCGAGTCGTACCTCCAGCAGCACGTTGAGGGTTAGGGATATTGCTGCGCTTGCGTCTTCTATGACTGTTGGTTTCCGTTGGTATACCCGTAGTCATTCTTGCAGGATTATTTGGAGTGCGATCGCGACGAATGAAACGTTCTGTTGTGGGAAGTGGTGCCGCTGGTGTGGGTGTTTCGTTAATGGGTGTTACTCCATTAGTAGGTTTACTAACAGCATCGGTAATTGTCTTTTGAGAATATCCCGGTGGTGTTTGTCTATGGTTATTAAATGAACGGTAAACGACATTAGAATTGTGATTACTTTGATGATTTTGATGATTCGGTTGATTCGGGGGAGCAGACTGGTGATTTTCTCTGGGTAAAGCTTCCAAGTAAGCCTGTACCTGAGTATCGGCAAAATATTCCTTCAAAGAAGCTGGCTGGTTTTTCAAATCCCGAAAATGAGGAAATAGCTCATTTTGTAACCAGTTTTCTCCGTATAAACACAGTCCGGGAAGCAAGTCAGGGGAATCCTGAGAATTTTCTCGAATAAAAGCGAGAGCTTCGTACTCCTGACTTAATTCCAATGCACGAGTCGCTTCTTGGGTTTGTCCCAAAAGTAAAGCACACAAAGATTGTTCTAAGTGTACATCTTGACGTTTACCCAACTGAATCAACATTTGTTTTGCTTGACGGATTAAAGCAGGTTGACGTTGAGTAAATCCTCGTGCTATCAAAGCATATACAGCCAAGTATGTGGCGACAGCAGAGGGACGCTTACTTTCTTGTTCAAACAACTTGTGCTGTTCGGCAACTGTTAAATAGTGGCGCAGTTGCTGAATAAATCGCAAAAAATCATCGACGTTTAAACCCGACTTGTCCAAGCCAGTACCATCAATCCCACTGCGTTGATCGAGTGCTTCGTGGAGTAATCGTAAACCCTGCTGTCGTTCGGCAGTTTTTTCCATTGGCAATGCCAACAATTCCAAAATTCGATAAGGTCGCAGTCTGTGCAAATCTGCTTCTATTTCAGCTTGAACGCTTTGAAATAACTCTTCGTTGGATAACAGTTCCAGCCCAGTTTCTAAGGAGACAGCAGCATTTTCATAATGAGCTTGCTGCCACTGTTCGCGACCTAATTCCAAGCAGGCTAAAGCAACGGTGAGAACCACATCCGGACGTTGAGCAGTTTGTTCAGGGGTCAGTTGTGCTTCCCTGGAAGACTCACCCAAATTACCCACTACTTTGCCATTTTTACTAACTAGGTATGGACGACCTAATTTTAAAACTTGTTCGTATTCTCCCAACTCTTGCAAAAGTAATAAAGCACCAATCAATTCATCTTGTGAAATGTCAATGCCCAGAGTCGTAGATTTTACATCTGTTTTGCTGTCCATTCCCCGTTCTTCGACCGCTACACTACTATCACCCGTTTTTTCAGGAGTATAAGCGTGTGTCAGATAAACTCGGTCGTACTCCTTGCGTTCCTTTGGATCTGATAAAATCACGTATGCTTCTTCTATAAATTTTTTTCGAGATGCAATTGCTTCGGAGGAATATTCGCGTCGCGGCAATCCAACAATGCGATCGCTATATGCCTGACGCAACTGCTCATCACTTGCCGCCATCGGTATTCCTAGAATTCGGTAATAATCCAGCGGAATTTGCACAGCCTACTTCCCCGCTCAGCTTTCATCAATAAGGTTTTCTTAATAAATCTTGGGCTTGTAAAACCGTGCCATAATAATAACCCAGTGACTGCACACTACAAGTATGTATCGCAACAACTTTACTTATACCTCCCTTAATATAGAGTTAAGCCCTTATAAACGAATGTAAATTAAAGTTTTACTCGACCTCCCATCATAGTTAAATGTGCTTAGTTTAACATTCGTATTTATGCCCCCATAACATTAGAAGATATCACCCTTGCTGACAATTACATTGTTAAATACACACTACATATAAACTTTGTATTTGCACAACAATACTTGTGTACGATGAGTAACAATAGCAAAGTACACAAAGACTTTTCCCCAAACGAGAAAAAGATACTATCACAATTGTGACTTAAGTACAAATATCCACAGAGATATTCCGGATATTTATTATTGCCTGTTTTTGATTTGTTAACCAAAATGCAGAATATTGATATCCTCAAACAGTAATCTATAAGCTGATAGCAGCCTAACTACTTATAGAATAAGGATTAAAAGATTTAGCAAAGTCTTCTAAATTAACAGTAAATCCTGTGCATTTGGCAATATAGAGTCACTTTACTAAAATCATACCTTTAAGTGTTACCACGGAGTTTTTACGAAAAATAATGATTCAAGAACGTACTTTACCCGATTTCAACGCGACTACCGCGCAAATAACCAAAGAAGAAGGTCTGCGAATTTACGAAGATATGGTTTTGGGGCGACTGTTTGAAGACAAGTGCGCCGAAATGTATTACAGAGGCAAAATGTTTGGTTTTGTTCATCTGTACAACGGTCAAGAAGCAGTTGCTAGCGGTGTAATCAAAGCTATGCGACCGGGTGAAGATTTCGTTTGCAGTACCTATCGCGACCACGTTCATGCTTTGAGTGCGGGAGTCCCTGCCAAAGAGGTGATGGCTGAGTTATTTGGTAAAGCAACAGGTTGTAGCAAAGGACGCGGTGGTTCGATGCATATGTTTTCCGCCGAACATCGTCTTTTAGGTGGTTATGCCTTTGTGGCTGAGGGTATTCCTGTAGCAGCAGGAGCAGCTTTTCAAACCAAGTATCGTCGTGAAGTCATGGGAGATGAAACCGCAGACCAAGTAACGGCGGCTTTTTTTGGCGACGGAGCCTGCAATAATGGTCAATTTTATGAAACCCTAAATATGGCAGCCCTATGGAAACTGCCGATTATTTTCGTGGTCGAGAATAACAAGTGGGCAATTGGGATGTCCCACGAACGCGCTACTTCTGTACCAGAAATTTACAAAAAAGCCAGCGCATTCGGTATGGTTGGGGTTGAAGTCGATGGAATGGATGTATTAGCAGTCCGTTCCGTTGCTACGGACGCAGTATTACGCGCTCGTGCTGGAGAAGGTCCGACTTTAATCGAAGCACTTACCTACCGTTTCCGGGGTCACTCTTTAGCAGATCCAGATGAAATGCGTAGTAAGGAAGAAAAAGAATTTTGGTTTTCTCGTGACCCGATTAAGAAGTTTGCCGCCTATCTAGTCGAACAAAATTTAGCTTCTCAAGAAGAACTAAAAAACATAGACCGCAAAATTCAAGCAACCATTGACGAAGCAGTGCAATTCGCCGAAAGCAGTCCCGAACCCGACCCGGGCGAGTTGTATCGCTTTATCTTCGCTGAAGACGAGTAATCAAAGGTTAAAGGTTAGAGGTCAAAGGTCAAAGGTAGGATGGTAGAGTGATGGGGGGATGGGGTGATGGGGTGATGCTAAGTAATAAGTAATAACTCCTAACTCCTAACTCCTAACTCCTAACTCCTAACTCCTAACTCCTAACTCCTAACTCCTAACTCCTAACTCCTAACTCCTAACTCCTAACTATTCTCCGTCCAATTCGCAATTATTGAATTATGTTTACTATAGATGTCGAACAAAGACAGTACGAAACTTATATTCTGACTGATGAAAAATCTCAGTCTCAGTTGGAAGTGCTGCCCAAGCGTGGCGGTATTATTACAAAATGGCGGATTAACGGTCAAGAAGTTTTTTATCTGGATGAGGAACGATTCAAGAACCCGGAAATGAGCATTCGCGGTGGGAATCCGATTTTGTTTCCTATTTGCGGAAATTTACCTGAAGATTCTTACACTGTAAACGGTCAAACATTTACGCTCAAACAACACGGCTTTGCTCGTAATTTACCTTGGGGAGTGAGTGAGGAAGTTACTGTTGATCATGTTTGTCTCAAGTTGGCTCTTCACAGCAACGAAGAAACCAAAAAAGTTTATCCTTTTGATTTTCAGGTCAATTTTAGCTATCAACTCCATGGTAATACGCTAACAATAGTCCAAGAAGTTACCAACAAGTCTTCGGAACCAATGCCTTTCTCGGTGGGTTTTCATCCTTATTTCTTAACCCACGACAAAAGTCAGCTAGAGTTTGATATTCCCTCTATTGAGTTCCAAGAGAAAGGTAGCCCGGAAATTCACCCGTTTAACGGTAATTTCGATTTTAGCCGCGATGAAATTGATGTTGCATTTAACAAACTCAGTGGAAAATCTGCCAGCGTTACAGATAAAGGTCGTAACTTAAAAATTACCTTGGAATACGACGATAATTTTTCAACTTTGGTATTTTGGACAGTTAAAGGTAAAGACTTTTATTGTTTGGAACCTTGGAGCGGACCGCGTAATGCTATGAATACCGGAGAAAACTTAACTATAGTCGAACCTGGTGCTACTCAATCAACAATAATTCGGCTCATAGCAAATTTTTCCTAGCACCCCCTTTACAAATGGCTAGGGTTGTGTGCTATTATTCATTAGTCGCGCAAAACGCGAAGGGTGGCTAACTCAATGGTAGAGTACTCGGCTTTTAACCGATTTGTTCTGGGTTCGAATCCCAGGCTACCCATGTAAAGATAGTAACATAATATCTTCATGTATTTTTTAAAATGTTCTTTATATATTTTTATCTCTCACTTTCTTGCTTCGGACAAGAAAAAGGGGAGATAGAATTACTTCGGGAACTTTAGGAACTTTAACCTTAGACCTTTAACCTTTAACCTTTGACCTTCGACCTTAGAATAGAAAATTTTTTTTATAGTTACCCACGAATAGTTATAATTTCCTATAAGTTGAAAATTATCTTAAGATTAATTGTAAAGATTACGCTTGTCTTCAACGGATTAGCGAATAACCAAACTAGGAGGAATATCTATGGCGCTCGTACCAATGCGTCTGCTGCTTGACCACGCTGCTGAAAACGGCTACGGTATCCCGGCTTATAATGTGAATAACATGGAGCAAATCCTGGCAATTATGCAGGCTGCTCAAGAAGCTGATAGCCCTGTGATTTTACAGGCTTCTCGTGGTGCGCGTCAGTATGCGGGAGAAAACTTTCTGCGTCACCTGATTTTAGGCGCAGTGGAAACTTATCCACATCTTCCCATTGCGATGCACCAAGACCACGGTAACAGCCCTGCAACTTGCTATTCTGCAATTCGCAACGGTTTTACCAGCGTCATGATGGATGGTTCCCTTGAAGCTGATGCGAAGACTCCAGCTAGTTTTGAGTACAACGTGAGTGTTACCGCTGAAGTTGTGAAAGTAGCTCACTCCGTTGGTGCTAGTGTAGAAGGAGAACTCGGTTGTTTGGGTTCTTTGGAAACTGGCATGGGTGAAGCTGAAGATGGACACGGTGCTGAAGGAAAACTCAGCAGAGAACAACTTTTAACTGACCCTGATGAAGCTGTTGAGTTTGTAGAAAGAACTCAAGTTGATGCGCTAGCAGTTGCGATTGGAACTAGCCACGGTGCTTACAAGTTCACTCGTAAGCCTACTGGTGAAATTTTGGCAATCAGTCGTATTGAAGAAATTCACAATCGCTTACCCAACACTCACTTGGTAATGCACGGCTCTTCTTCCGTACCTCAAGAGTGGTTAGATATGATTAACCAGTACGGTGGTAAGATTCCTGAAACCTACGGTGTACCTGTGGAAGAAATCCAGAAGGGTATTAAGAGCGGTGTACGTAAGGTGAATATTGACACCGATAACCGTTTGGCTATTACTGCGGCTTTCCGCGAAGCTGCTGCGAAAGATCCATCCAACTTCGACCCCCGTCACTTCCTCAAGCCTTCCATTAAGTACATGAAGCAGGTTTGTTTAGACAGATATCAAGCCTTTGGTACTGCTGGAAATGCTAGCAAGATTAAGCAAATTCCTTTGGATGAGTTTGCTGCTAAGTATGCTAGTGGTGAACTTGCTGCTAAAACCAAGTCTGCTGCTAAAGTATAATTTTAATTAAATAAACAAGTAAATAGGGACACTACAAATCGGGTGTCCCTAAATTACTGAGGATTCTCAAAAGAATGACCGAACCGGGTAAGTATTGTTCCCCGGTTTTTTTATGAAGTAATATTATGTCTGGTTAAACACTTGTAATCTAGGGAATAGGGAGTAGTTCGTTCGGGAGTAGGGAGCAATAACTCAGCACTTATGCAAAACGAAGAGGAAAGTAGTTGTAATTCATGAATTACCACTATATAAGGAAATATGATTGGGTTTCCAATCGGGGGAAGCAAATACATAACAAAAGCGTTCTTTCCAAGAATGAGTCGAAACTATATCTTTTAAAATCTGTATCCATTCATGTAAAGCTATTTTCAATGGATTATCAGAATTAATTGGATGAGTTAACCCATATATTGGTGGGTTTGATATATTTTCGTCAGAATAAGTACCAAACAATCGGTCAAAAATAATTAAAACACCTCCATAATTGCGATCGATATATTCAGAATTGGATGCATGATGAACTCGATGGTGGGAAGGAGTATTGAAAACCCATTCCAAAAAACCCAGCTTGGGGATTAACTCAGTATGAATCCAGAACTGATAGAGTAAATTTAGGGAAAGTGCGATCGCGATCGTTAATGGTTCAAAACCCAGCCAAGCTAGTGGCATAAAAAATATGGCACTACCGGATATTCCCCCTGTCCATCCCAAACGATAAGCTACTGAAAGATTAAAATGTTCGGGTGAATGATGGACGACATGACTAGCCCAAAACCAACGAATACGGTGGGATGCACGATGAAACCAGTAGTAGAAAAATTCTATCCCTAGAAAAAGTAATCCAACGTTCCACCAATGGTTGAGGGAAATCGTAAAAATGCGATGGTTCCAAGCAAATATTAAACAGCCAGCAGTGGGAATTATTTGTGAGATGCGATGTCCAATGGCAATTAGGAATGAAATAAAACTCTCTTTCCAGGGATATTTTTGTTTTTTCCATCCCACAATTAAAATTATTTCTATTAAAATCAGAATTAAGAAGAAAGGGAAAAATTTGAGAGATAAATTTGCATAATTCATATGTTTTCAATTTTAATTAGGTTTAAATTGGGTTTTTTGGGATGAAATAAAAGCAGTAGAGTGTCATCCTCAATCTCTAATCTCTACTGCTGATATCACGGACAATTAATTTGAAAAACTTTAAGTAAAAAATACTTAATGATAGGGTTACTATCTAATTTCCATAGGTACGATTGGTGGTCTGAGTTTTACCATTTGGACCAGTGCGAGTTGTAGTTTGCTGCCCATTTCCATAGGTACGATTGGTGGTCTGAGTTTTACCATTTGGACTAGTGCGGGTTGTGGTTTGCTGCCCATTTCCATAGGTACGATTGGTGGTCTGAGTTTTACCATTTGGACCAGTGCGGGTTGTGGTTTGCCCAGCTAAAACTGATGGTGTAAATGCAGTTAAAGCTAACCCAATTAAAGAAAGACTAAGAAGAGATTTCATGATTTTTTCCGTTGTTAAATTTATTGGTTGATTTTTTTGTTCAATTGCAAGTCAATTAATTGCCTTGCTGTTGAAGCGACCACAAATTTTGCATTACCTGCCGTTTTTGTTGCGAGGTTAATGTTTTATTAATTTGAGTTTTTTTCGCTTGCAAAATCCCACGTATTTGCTTTTGTTGTTGGGTAGAAGGATTTACAGATAATACGGCAACCCTTACCCCTTTACCTGCTGCTAATGCTGCTTGGAATTGTGTTTTCTGTTCTTCCGTGAGAAGATTGGTAACTTCTGAGAGGGTTTGCTCACTTAACTTTTCTAGTTGGGTTTGCTGTTCTTGAGTTAGTGAAACTCCCGATAGAGCAGGAAACATCTGGGTTAGAGGTGTGGTTTGGGCTTGAACAACTGTCGTTGTGGTCAATACCATTGCACTTGTCAACATTGAAACTAGCGTACCTTTCATCTTGCGTTTCCTTGGCTGTTTCGATGTTTACATCCTAAGCTCTACAAGACTTCCAACACATGAGGCTGAAGTCCTCAATTTGATAGGGACTAAAGTCCCTGTTTAGCTAATGACCGATTTCCCTGGTATCTTGGCTTCATAAAAGTTATATTGATTTGTTGTAGAACAATTATTGAATCTGTTGCATGATTCTCCTACTTCAAAACCGAAAATATCCTCTACGGTTTTTGCTTTATTTTGAGTGGTTTTTGCTGGGTATTATAATTTGTAGTGAAGTTTTATCTTCTTGGTTTAGCTTGGCATCGCGTTTACCGAGAATGCCGTTAATAAATTTATTTTGTTTGCTTATATTTGGAATTATCGGCTTAAAATTACCATCGAAAAATAGACAGAATAAAATTATCTATACTGGTTTTGAATTTATTTTAATCATCCTGGCTTCAATGGTAGGAGGAATTTTAGTTGTTCCCCTACTTTATCTAGTTTTGATAGCTCGTAATTGTTTGATATTTGAGGGTGTTACTCGCTCAATAGTTAGTAGCTTGGCGATGATTTTTGCTTTAGTAACCCAATTATATCGAGCCAAATATATTAATATGGTTCAACCTCTGGCAATTAATCAACAACTGGGATTGGTATTATTAGTTTCTGTATTAATCTTAGGAATTAGCACAGTTTTTATGCAGATGGCAGTTAATGCGATAGTTCAAGAATTTGAAAGTCGGCAAAAACTAGCTGTTGCCAATGCTCAGTTACGAGAGTATGCTTTGAAAATTGAAGAATTAGCCACAGTTCAGGAACGTAATCGTATTGCTCGCGATATTCACGATTCAGTTGGTCATGCTTTAACGGTTTCCAATTTACATTTAGAAGCTGCCTTAAAACTATGGAAAACTGACCCAGAAGAAGCAACAGAATTTCTGATGGAAGCTAAACAATTGGGTTCCAATGCCCTGAAGGAAGTACGTCAATCGATTGCAACATTGCGATTTGACCCACTTGTTGGATTATCCCTCTCAGAAGCGATCGCAAATTTGGTGAAGGAGTTTAAACGTTCGAGCGGGATTTTAACTATTCTAGAAATTAATCTACAATCCACAGTTAAAAATGAAATTAAAGTTGCTATTTATCGAATTATTCAGGAATCTTTAACAAATATTTGCAAGCACGCATCAGCGACAGAAGTAACAATCAGTCTTCAAACAACAACGGATATAATATTAATTATTCAAGATAATGGCAAAGGGTTTAAAATTAATAAAAATACAACAGGTTTTGGTTTACAAAGTATGTGCGATCGCACTCTTGCTATTGGGGGTAATCTCAATATTGAAACTACACCAAATGGCGGATGTAAAATTATTGTTACCGTTCCTCTAAATTAAAATATGCAATGTATTCAATAATATGAGGAAAAGACGCGATGTATCACATCTCCACAAAACAAATCTAAAATCTAAAATCCATAATCCATAATCAATATGATTCGTTTATTACTAGTTGACGATGAAAGTTTAATTCGTCGTGGACTCAAAGCATTACTCAAATTAGAAGCAGATTTAGAAATAGTCGGAGAAGGGGAAAATGGGATTGATGCGATCGCAAAGGTTGAATCACTGTATCCCGATGTTGTATTGATGGATATCAGGATGCCAATTATGGATGGTGTAGCAGCAACTCGTCAAATTTGTCAACAATTTAGTAACACAAAAGTTCTCATACTTACTACTTTTGCTGATGAAGATTATGTAGCTCAAGCATTGCATTATGGCGCTGCGGGATACTTGCTCAAAGACACCCCTTCAGAAGAACTTGCCCAAGCCATCCGCATGGTATACAAAGGATATACTCAACTAGGACCAGGATTGGGAAAAATTATGGGACAAATTCCCGTTGCTTCTAAATCCACACCCCCTGGTTGGAACGAACTGACACCCAGAGAACTCGATATTTTGAAATTAATTGCTAAAGGAGCTAGCAACCGTGAAATTGCCGAAACTTTGTATATTACTGAGAAAACAGTTAAAAATCATATTACCCGAATTTTGAATCGGCTAAATTTGCGCGATCGCACTCAAGCTGCAATTATTGCCAGTTCGTTGTTGAGTGTAGATAATTAATTTGGCTCTGGCTGCCGATCTATAATTAACGTAAATTCCACGAATAGCACAGAAGTCTGGTTTTTAGGATAAATATCTCTAGTAACAGACAATTCTAGTAAAAACCCGATTTCTAACCCTCACGAAAAATTCAGGTTTGACAAAGCCATAATTAACTAAGGCTCCATCCCAGCATCTCGCAATCGTTTTTCTAAATCTTCTAACCGTTTAAGAGCATAATGCTATTTATTGGGAAATCATCTGGGAACTTGATCGTCCGAGAAAATTCTGTTTTTTACGTCTTATACCTGCCAACTCGCACCACATTTTTTGCAGAAATTAGACTTATTAAACTACGAGAAATTTGCTAATCTTTGATTTTTTATCAAGTTTTGCCCTAAACATCTATAAGCTTTAACAAAGCATCCGAATTACTGATTTATCAACAGCTATTTTTATGACAATAACTACGCAACATATTGTATTTAAAATACGTATTAAGTTAAGTAATTTACCTTAATTTATTACCAAGATTAAGTTGTCATGAATCCTAGGGATAAAGGATGACATATTCACGTACACCGAAATACTATACAAATATGGATACGAGGAAACACACACACCAAGTATCCGAGAGAGACTTTAAAAAATCAGTATTTTCTGGAGTAATTAAAATGAAAAGCTTTAACAAGTTAGTAAAAACACTCGCAATTTCCACTCTCGGTTTAGGTATTGCTACCGCATCAATTTCAGAAGCAAAAGCGGCTTCGTTAGTTCCTCAAACAGAAGGTCAAATCAAGCTTACTAACCTTGATTGTCTACCCGGTATTAACTGTATTGATACAACCACCCTTCCATTTGGTTACACAGTTGAGAGTTTAGATTATGACTTCGATGGTAAAGGTCCACAGTTTGGTATAAGCCGCTTGTTTGCTGATGACAGAACCACCACAAACCCCGAATTAAAAGCTTTCGGAATCACATTCAAAGCTGAGGACGAAGGAACTAATCCACTGATTGGACAGACATGGTTCCGTCCTGTAGCTAACGTCTTAGATAGTAATGGTAATCTGGTTCCTTTTGAAAATGGACGCTTAGAAGTTGGTCGCTTCAAGTTCGATTTAGGTAAAATGGTTAGTGAAGTCAGACTAGACTTCTTTGATACAGAGGACGAAAAGTTTACTGGGATTATCGAAGTCAACGGAGTTGCACTTACCGGACAAGCTTTGCTCGATATGTTACTTCCCGCAGGGCCTGATAGCAACATTCAAACCATAGTATTAAAAGATGTCAAAGATTTCGTAGTTCAACTTGGTAAACCTGGTCCAGAGAGCGTTTTTAAAAGAACTGGTGATGGTGTCGCATTAACAGTCAGCGTACCTGAGTCTGGAACCACTTTTGGTTTGAGCGTTTTAGCAGTCGCTGGAATTCTTACCTTAAAAAGCCGCAAAAGAGCTTCTCAAAAAGCATAAATCCAATTAGTGATTTACCTTTACTTCCTGGACTAAGGGTCGCATCTTACTACTAAACTAAATTAAACCCTACTTGGTATGAAATAATGTAAAATTCATCAGGTCAGCCACATCTATATTTATTAATTAAAAAAATTCCCTTCTCTTTAAACTTTTATTGAGTAGATAGATAATCTAACTTCAGCAGTTAAATTATCTGGCTACTCAATTTTTTTTGCTTGAAAAATATCAGGATTCCTATCTAAATTTCCTAGTTATTACCTAAATAATTATTTATTAATCTGAAAGTAAAACTAAAAAATCTAGTATTTCTTCGGTATAAATAGTAAATCCAAAATGGTTATGGATAATTAATCACACATCCAATATGGTAATTTTTCGGAAGAATATTCGATTTTTCTCTCAAAATAAAGTTTGAATTAATTCTGCTGATTAGGACTTACGTTTTTGCAAGTTTGTTTATTAACTTAGTGATTAGTTAAGAGGTGAAAAAATAAATTAATTGCCTCCTTACTACAACAAAGAGAAGAAAAAGAGAAGAAGGGAAATCATGGGTAAGTTTAACATTATTGCTGCAATTTTTGGTTTAGGATTAGGGTTAGCTGCTGCACCTGCTGCTCATGCTGCCTCATTAATTCCTAGTCAAGAAGGTGAAATTATATTAAAAAATCAAGGACTATTTAACGACGATTCAGGATACCAATGTCTTGCTGGGGAAAACTGTATTGACACTTCAAAAAACGGTTTTTCAGTCACCAGTTTGCACTATGACTTTGATAATAAAAGCCCAATTTATGGACTGAGCAGACTATTTGTTGATCAAAAAGGAACTGAAAATGATTATGGTTCCGGTATTAAGTTTTCTGCTAAAGATTTAGGAACTAATGAAGGAGAAGGAGAATTTTGGCTACGTAGTGTAGCTTATGAACAAGGAAAAGATGGAAAGTTTAATCCTGCTGAAAAAGGAGAGTTAGAAGTAGGTCGCTTCTTGTTTGAATTCTCGAAAGAGTTTGACCAAATTGTATTAGACTTATTTGATGTAGAAGCTTCTGGGTTTAGCGGTATCCTCGAAGTCAACGGACAGAAAATCGAAGATATGTTATTAGCAGCAAAACCTGACGGAAATACTCAAACATTGACCTTGAAGAATGTCAGTTCTTTTGTTCTACAATTGGGTCAGCCAAGAACTGAAGGCTTTTCTAAAACTGGTGATGGTGTAAGTTTATCCGCTGTTAAAGCTGTACCTGAACCCACAACCACCTTTAGTCTTGGTGCTTTAGCTGTAGCTGGTATGTTTGGTGTGAAGAAGCGTCAAAAGTTTAAGAAGTAGTTTTTTAAATTAACTAAGCACCACCATAGTAAATAATTTTTTGAAGCTTCTTTTTTTTATCGACTAAAATATTTACGATATATTGCAGAAACCTGGTTTTAAAAAACCGGGTTTCTTATTTTGTATCGAATAGACATCTCCGATAAAGAATATAGAGACGCAAGGGTTCCCGTCTCTACAAGGGTTTCGGTTAACACATATTTCATTTCCATCAGATGTCTAATATTGTTTCGTGGGGTGAGAAGTCGAATTTTTCTTTGAATATCGGTTACAAAAGACAATTATCCTAAAAACCCGACTTCTGATTATCTCATCGGGTGAGAAGTCGGCTTTTTTAATAAAAACCCGACTTCTAAATCACGTTAAATTATTCATAATTAAGATAAAAGCTTAACTTACAAATACCTGAGAATAAGTAGTGACAACAAAAACTATAACTGCTGCTAAGGCTAAACAACCTTGAATGATATTTCCAATTAAACTACCTACAACAATTCCCAAACCGGCTTTAATTGCGATTAATAAATCCCTTCGATAAATGAATTCACCAATAATTGCTCCTAAAAGTGGTCCAATAAAAATTCCGATCAACGGACCACCAACTACTAAAAAAGGTGGTAATAATCCGAAAAAGGCTACTACTAAACCAACCATTGCTCCAATTTGTCCCCATTTGCTTGCACCGGCTTTTTTCGCTCCCCAGTATGCAGCAAAAAAATCAATTCCCATACTCAATAGTAAAACGACTCCGGTAACAATCAAAGGTAAGCTGATAGCAGCAAAGGAACCTTTAATAAATCCCCAAATAATAATTCCAATTAAAATCAAACTAGTTCCCGGAATACCAGGAACCACAGCACCAATAATACCCACAAGCATTAAGGCAATCAATAACCCGTAAATAAGTTGCATATTTTTAAGTTAGGAGTTTTGAGTTTTGAGTTAGGAGTTTTGAGTTTTGAGTTAGGAGTTTGGAGTTTTGAGTTAGGAGTTTGGAGTTTGGAGTTGGGGGTTTGGAGTTAGGGGTTTGGAGTTAGGGGTTTGGAGTTAGGGGTTTGGAGTTAGGAGTTAGGAGTTTGGAGTTTGGAGTTAGGGGTTAGGAGTTTGGAGTTTGGAGTTAGGGGTTAGGAGTTAGGAGTTAAATGATTTTGGATTTTAGATTTAAAGAGTTAATAGTTACTATTTTCTTTTATCTCCTTGTCCCCTATGCCCCATTCCCCATTCCCTCGTTTAAAGTAACTGCTAATTTGTCGGCAATTCCTGCTATCCATTTTTCATCTTGTTTAGTATAACTACGTGGAGCGTGCGCTCCTAGAATTAAAGCTCCTTCTTGACCAATTGGTTGACAAATTACACCTTGAGTATTACTTGGTAAATAGTCAAATTCAACTCTTCCGGGATACACTTTTAAATCTACTAAATAAACTGGCTGATGCTTTTCTAAAACTCGTTTTAATATTGCTCCTGGTGTCACAACTGATTTTTCTCCCAAGATTCCGCGACGTAACAAAACTTTGCTTTGATAGTAGACTACTACGCAACGAGTTACTGTATTGGTCAATAATAAATGAGATGCCCAAGCTAATTCTGTTTTTACGGCATCAGGCAAATCTGGCACGAGAAAAAAACCTTCTTCACCTATAAGCTTTACACTATCCGGAGTTCGCGGCTGTACTTGCTGCCAAATTAAACCCGTTAATATTAAAACGGCACTTAAAATTACACCAAGCACATCAGCACGAGCTTGAGATGGGCTTAATTCTGGCGATCGCAAACGGTTAATTAACAAAAGTACAGCGCCTAGCCCACCTACAATGATCGGTAGACGCCTCAAAAAGCGGTTGGGGTCTTGATTTGCCATTTTTATCTAGTTATGAGTTATGAGTTATGAGTTATGAATTAAGAATCGGGATTGTGATTTCAAGTTGAACACAAGAAAAGCACCGTATTACATTTAACTCTTCACTCCTGACTCCTAACTCCTCACTATCTTTTCTTATTCCTCCCCTGGTTCAATGATGCGTTGAAATAAGTATCCCGTACCTCTGGCGGTGAGTATTAATTCTGGGTTTGAAGGATCATCTTCTAATTTGGCTCGTAAACGGGAAATATGTACATCTACTACGCGGGTATCTACATGACGTTCTGGTGTATATCCCCAAACTTCTTGTAAAATTTCTGACCGGGAGAAAGCTTCTCCCGAACGACTGACTAAGAGTTCTAGTAAATTAAATTCCATTCCCGTTAAGCGAATGCGTTCATCACCTTTGTAAACTTGGCGCTTATTGGTGTCGATTTTGATCGTACTTACGTGTATTACCCCAGAACTGGGAATACCTGAACCACCAGTTTTATCTACTCGTCGTAATACCGAACGAATGCGAGCTTCTAGCTCTTTGGGAGAAAATGGTTTTACTACATAGTCATCAGCACCGAGTTCTAAGCCGGTAATTCTGTCTGCGACATCACCCAAAGCTGTTAGCATAATAATAGGGACATCTGATTCCTTACGTAATTCTTGACAGACACCGTAACCATCTAGCTTGGGCATCATGACATCTAAAACTACTAAGTCTGGGACTGCTTTACGAAAGGTTTCTAAAGCTTCTTCCCCATCACCAGCCGTGACTACATCGTAGCCTATCATTGAAAGGCGCGTTTCTAAAATCCGGCGAATGCTGGCTTCGTCGTCTACTACCAGGATTTTTTCTTTATGACTCTCCAATCTCAACGCTCCTTAACTAAAGTTTTTCAAGATTAATTTTTAGTACCATCTTATTAAGATATCATTCCAATTATTAATTAGTGAAAACCTACAACTATTACTATTATTAGATTTTTGTTTGGTCAAAAATTTAAAACAAAATTAAGAATATTCACGATTATTTAATAAGATTAAGAATGGCAAAGCCAAAAACCCATTACGTTTGCTCTCAATGTGGTGCAGAAACTCCTCAATGGTTTGGTAAGTGTCCGGCTTGCGGAACTTACAACTCCTTGGAAGAGGAAATTGCTGTACAAAGCTCCACTGATATACCTTCTCGTGGTGTGGGTGCTTGGCACTCTCAGATGAGTAAGAAGAAAACTGCTAACAAACCAGCTAAACCCAGAGCTTCTTTAAGGTTAGACCAAATTAGCGATCGCCAAGTTGAACGTTGGAGTTCTGGTTATGGAGAATTAGATCGGGTGTTAGGTGGTGGGGTGGTTCCGGGTTCTATGGTGTTAATTGGAGGCGACCCCGGTATCGGTAAATCTACTCTGCTATTACAAGTATCAAATGCATTGTCTCAACAATATCGGGTTCTTTATATATCGGGGGAAGAATCCGGACAACAAGTGAAATTAAGAGGTTCGCGTTTGGGGGTTGCTCAGCAACAGCATGAAGAAGCAAATGGCAATGGCAAGGTTCCGGTAGTAGAAGAGATTAAAGCAAGTGAAAAAAACGGTAAAATTGTCCAAGTTGAGAGTGATTTATATATCTTACCGGAAACCGATTTAGAAGAAATTCTCAAGGAAATTGAATCCCTCAGACCAAATTTAGCGGTAATTGATAGTATTCAAACGGTATTTTTCCCAGCCTTAACTTCTGCACCAGGTTCGGTAGCACAGGTACGTGAATGTACTGCGGCTTTAATGAAAGTTGCCAAGAATGAAGATATCACTATGTTAATTGTAGGTCATGTTACCAAAGAAGGAGCCATTGCCGGTCCGAAAGTTCTAGAACACTTGGTTGATACCGTACTGTATTTTGAAGGAGACAGGTTTGCTTCCCATAGATTATTGAGAACCGTAAAAAATCGTTTTGGTGCTACCCATGAAATTGGTATCTTTGAAATGGTTGCCAACGGTTTGCGGGAAGTTCCCAACCCCAGTGAATTATTTTTAGGTAGTCGCGACGACCCAGCACCGGGTACTGCTATTGTGGTAGCTTGTGAAGGTACTCGTCCGATTGTTGTGGAATTACAAGCTTTAGTAAGTCCGACTAGTTACTCTTCTCCCCGTCGTTCCACCACCGGAGTAGATTACAGTCGTTTGGTGCAAATTTTGGCAGTATTGGAAAAACGAGTCGGGATTCCCATGTCCAAATTGGATTCCTACGTTGCTTCTGCTGGGGGGTTAAATGTAGAAGAGCCAGCAGTAGATTTGGGAATTGCGATCGCGATCGTTGCTAGTTTTCGAGATCGGATTGTAGATTCAGGTACCGTATTAATTGGTGAAGTCGGTTTAGGAGGACAAGTACGTTCAGTATCGCAAATGGAACTACGGTTAAAAGAAGCAGCGAAACTAGGATTTCAACGAGCGATTGTCCCCAAAGGGCAAAAATTTCCCGAATTAGATATAGAAATTGTCCAAGTTTCTAAAGTCATAGACGCAATTATTGCAGCCATACCACAGCAGACGCTAACGGATGAAGATTTGGAAATGGATGAGGAGATGGAGGAATGATGGGGGGATGGGGAGATGGGGAGA
>NZ_JADEWL010000076.1 GCF_015207665.1 Plectonema cf. radiosum LEGE 06105 | reverse complement strand
CCCCCAATCTCCTCTTCCCCTGTGGGTACCTGAGTCGCTAAACTAGCAGTAATAATTAAATCAGTGAACAGTCAACAGTGAACAGTTATCACGGTTTCAGTAGGGGATTTAACCTCGACTGAAACCAACCACAAGCGAACAAAGTGGGGCTATTGCTTCCTAACTGATAACTGATAACTGATAACTGATAACTGATAAATCGCACTTACTTTAAAAAAAAATCATGAGTGTAGTAAGCCAAGTTATTCTCCAAGCCGACGACGAACTGCGTTATCCGAGCAGTGGTGAACTTAAGAATATCAAAGACTATTTACAAACCGGCGAACAACGGTTACGAATCGTTAATACCCTAACTGAAAATGAAAAAAAGATAGTTGAACAAGCTACTAAAACACTATGGCAAAAGCGCCCTGACTTTATTGCACCAGGTGGTAATGCTTATGGTCAACGGGAACGAGCGCTGTGTATCCGCGACTATGGTTGGTATTTACGTTTAATCACCTATGGAATACTGGCTGGGGATAAAGAACCAATTGAAAAAATTGGCTTAATTGGAGTTAAAGAAATGTATAATTCATTGGGAGTTCCCGTACCCGGAATGGTAGAAGCTATTAAAGGGTTAAAGGAAGCTTCAGTTGATTTATTAAGTGCCGAAGATGCACTGCAAGCTGCTCCTTACTTCGATTTCATCATTCAAGCCATGTCTTAATTGAGTAGCGATTCGCCGTTATTTTCCCACTTATCCCGTCATCTACGATAAATCCCTTTAATAGAACTTTGATGGGATGTCGGAAAGACCTTTGAATAAAATCTCAATTTAAATTCCCTACGCTTGGTAGTGGCTACGGCAGAATCTCTGTCGAGTTAGTAACAAGTCGTGGGGAAACTTTTTTCAATTATCTATTAGCTAGCAATTGTAAGATTTTGGATTTTGCGGAAAGTTGGAGGTGTAGATGTTCTTCCCCCAAACTTTCCAAGACAGATTTTAGATTTTAGATAGATTTTGGATTACTCCCGAACTACTCTTATCCCGCTGTAAAATTACTCATCTCCCATGCCCTTCGCTTAACTACATATAAATACAAAAAACCGACAGTCCTCTAATCAAGGATGTCGGCTATTAGTGTGTTCCCTATTAATGACTCGGCTAGAGTTCAGTTATATATAATTATGCTTATCTACCTTGAATATTCCGAGGATCTTAATCATGAATGCTTGTGATTCTCATCACAACAAAGTTTTATACAAGGTGTATTCAATTTATTTATGTATCAATATGCTAAAAAAATAAAAATATCATCCTAAAGACAGTTGCACTATTGCTGATAAGAAGATAAACATTTTTTCATAAAAACTTTTATAGCTTACAAAATAAGAAACGCCCATAAAAAAAACATAATTTTATCGATAAATTTCTGAATTTTGAGGAAATATCTATACAATTAAGATTAATTACAATTACAGCCTCAAAGCAATCAGCGGTACATCGCCGTGCAAAGGCGTTCCCCGGTCAAAATAGAACAAAGCATTCATAAAATAAGCAATTCAAATTCTCCACAGCTATGACATACGATTACGATTTATTTATAATGGGTGCTGGTTCTGCTGGTGCGGCTGCGGCAAAAAAAGCTGCTTCCTTGGGCTTGCGTGTAGCCATAGCGGAACAAGAAGCCCTTGGTGGTACTTGCTTGAATCGCGGTTGTATCCCCAAAAAGTTAATTGTCTATGCCGCTGACTTCGCCCTACATAATAAATTTGCAACTGACTATGGCTGGAGTAAAATTTCATCACATTTCGATTGGACTCAGTTTATCCACTCGGTACACAAGCACATAGACAGTATTAATCGCTCCTATCAGGAAAATTTGCAAAAAAGTGGCATTACTTTATTACGCGGTCATGCTACTTTGGTTGATGCTCACACAATCAAAGTTGATCAACGTCAAGTCACTGCGGACAAGATTTTAATTGCTGTTGGTGCGCGTCCTTTTATTCCGGATATTCCCGGTATCGAATACGCCATTACTTCCCGCGAAATGTTCCATTTGCCCTATTTACCAAAACGTTTGGCGATTATTGGTGGCGGTTATATTGGTGTAGAATTTTCTAGCATGATGAATGCTTTGGGTTGTCGAGTCACTGTTGTTGATACTGATGAAACCATTTTAAAAGGATTTGATGACGATATTCGTCAAAGCCTTCAAGAAAGTTTATCTCAACGGGGAATTAAATTTATCAACAACAGTACTGCAACCCATATTAAACATTATGAAGAGGGTTTACTGTTAACCGTCAGTGGTAAATATAAAAAAACCATCGCCGCCGATAGTATTTTAGTTGCTACCGGACGCGCTCCCAATACCCAAAATCTGGATCTAGATCGCGCTCAAGTCAAAATGGGTGAAAAAGGTGCCATTGAAGTAGACGAATATAGTCGCACTAGTCAGGAAAATATTTTCGCTGTTGGAGATTGTACTAACCGCTTGCAGTTAACTCCTGTAGCTAAATCAGAAGCTGTTGCTTTTGTCAATACGGTTTTTGCAAATAAACCGCAAACGGTAAATTATGGTGATGTGCCTTCTGCTGTTTTTGCTCGTCCGGAAATAGCTAGTATAGGTATGACTGAAAATCAAGCCCGCGAAAAATTTGGCGATTCGGTAAAATGCTATTGCGATCGGTTTCAACCATTGATGAGTCAATTCGCTTGCTCAGAAGAGCAAACAATAATCAAAGTGGTAGTTGAGGGTGAATCCGAGCGAGTCATCGGAGTTCATATGTTAGGAGAACACGCAGCCGATATCGTTCAATGCCTTGGTGTTGCATTTCGTAAAGGTATTACCAAACAAGATTTAGACTCTGCTATTGGGATTCATCCGACTAGCGCCGAGGAATTCCTCACGTTAAATTAGATCGAGAACAAGACAACACCACTAAGAAGTCGGGCTTTTTGCCTTAAATATCTCTAATACAACCTGACTTCTCACCGAGCAGCAAAAATAGAGGTTTCTTTCCCTTCTTCCCTAATCAAAGGTGATTGATAAGTCATATTATGTCCGGACAATTAATTATTATTCGCTGTTGATTGGTAACTGATAACTGTTAAAACTGTTTAACCGGACATGATATCACCGTCAAATTAATCTCACATTAGCGGAATATAAACGTAAATTCACGGATTTTATTAGTTGCAAACGAAACTTTGAAAATTATGACTTACGATTACGATTTGTTTGTAATTGGTGCCGGTTCTGGAGGTTTAGCGGCTTCCAAACGGGCTGCTGGCTATGGAGCAAAAGTGGCGATCGCCGAATCCGATTTGGTCGGTGGTACCTGTGTTATCCGTGGCTGCGTTCCCAAAAAACTCATGGTTTATGCTTCTCACTTTCCCTCACTCTTTGCAAGTGCCGCAGGTTATGGTTGGAATGTCGGCGATACTGAGTTGGATTGGGAAAAGTTCATTACATCTATAGACAAGGAAGTAAGAAGACTATCTGCGTTGCACATCAGTTTATTAGAAAAAGCAGGAGTCGAATTAATTCCAAGTCGGGCTTGTTTGATTGACGAGCATACTATAGAAGTTGATGGACGTAAAGTTACTGCGGATAAAATTTTAATTGCTGTTGGTGGAAAACCGAGTAAACCAGATATACCGGGGATGGAATATGCGATTACTTCTAATGAGATTTTTCACCTCAAAGAAAAACCTCAGCATATTGCCGTTATTGGGGCTGGTTATATAGGTTCGGAATTCGCTTGTATTATGCGCGGTTTGGGTTGTGAAGTGACTCAAATTATCCGTGGTCAGATGATTTTAAAAGGTTTTGACGAGGATATTCGTACCGGCATTCAGGAAGGAATGGTAAATCATGGTATTCGGATTATCAACAATACTCAAATCACATCTGTAGAAAAAGTTGCCTCCGGTTTAAAAATAATCTTATCTGGAGAAGAGCAACCAATCACAGCCGATGTCTTATTAGCTGCAACAGGCCGCGTTCCTAACGTCGAAGGACTGGGTTTGGATAAAGCTGGGGTGGATTTAGTCCCCAGTGTAGAAGAGGGACATGGCTACGGTACCACAAAGGCGATCGCAGTTAACGAATACAGTGAAACTAATCACCCTCATATTTTTGCTGTAGGTGATGTTACTGACAGAATTAATTTAACTCCGGTGGCGATTGGTGAAGGTAGAGCTTTTGCTGATAGTGAATACGGTAATATGAAGCGTGTTTTCAGTCATGAAAATGTTGCGACAGCCGTATTTACCTCACCCGAAGCTGCAACTGTAGGATTAACAGAAGCCGAAGCTAAGGAAAAATTTGGAGAAGATAAAGTTAAGATTTATCGCACCCGCTTTCGTCCCATGTTCTATACTTTGCCACAGCAAGAAGAAAGAACAATGATGAAATTAGTTGTAAATATCGAAACCGATCAAGTTTTAGGCGCTCATATGGTAGGAGACTATGCCGCTGAGATAATTCAAGGTGTGGCGATCGCCGTAAAAATGGGTGCGACGAAAAAAGATTTTGACGCTACGGTTGGTATTCACCCTTCAGCAGCTGAAGAATTTGTGACGATGCGGTAATCGGTAATCGGTAATCAGTTATCAGTTATCAGTTATCAGTTATCAGGGAGTAGGGAACTGTCAACTGATGGACTACATCTACCTTCACGGCTTTGCATCGAGTCCTGATTCTGCAAAAGCTAAGTATATACTCGAACGGTTTGCTGAAAATGAAATCAAACTCGAAATTCCTGATTTGAATTGTAATGATTTTTCCCACTTGACAATTAGCCGTCAGATAAAACAAGTTGCTGCAAATTTTTCACAAAATAGCAGTATCACAATTATCGGTTCTAGTTTAGGAGGTTTAACAGCAGCCCATATAGGAGAAAAATTTCCCCAGGTAAAACGTTTAGTATTACTGGCTCCAGCTTTTGGGTTTTTATCTCACTGGTTGCCTACTTTAGGTACGGATGTTATCCAACGTTGGCAACAAGAAAAGCATCTCATGGTTTATCATTATGGTGAACAACGAGAACTACCTTTAAGTTATGATTTCTTGATTGACGCAAATCAATATCAAGAAAAAATTTTGCAACGTCCTATTCCTACCCTTATCTTACACGGACAACAAGATGAAGTGATTCCCATCCAAGCCAGCCGAGATTTCGCTCAACAACGTTCTTGGGTAGAATTAATAGAACTTAATAGTAATCATACTTTAGGTAATGTAATGCCAGAAATCTGCCAGGCAATTGAAGATTTTTGTCAATTATCTAAGATTTAATTAAATTATTGTTATTAGTGAAAATTGCGTAATGTCCGATATCGTTGAAATGGTAATATTGTTAAATTAGTTGACAGTTAACTGTTGACTGATAACTGATAACTGATAACTGATTAATGATGCTTCCCTTTCTCCGCACTGATTTAGTAGAATTAGCAGCTTATAAACCCCATCTAGGAATTGGTGTACCTACTCCAATCTCACCAGAATCAATAGAGTCGGATAAACTCGATACGAATGAAAGTCCTTACGATTTACCTGCTGAGTTGAAAGAAAAGTTAGCGTGGAGCTATAAAGAGTTAATCGAAACCAATCGTTATCCAGATGGGGGACATTCTTTACTCAAGCAAGCAATTAGTGAATACGTTAATGAATCAGCGAATATTTCCTCGAACATTGTTGTAAACAATAATATCTCCCTTGGTAATGGTTCAGATGAACTAATTCGTTCAATATTAATCGCTACTTGTTTGGGAGGAAATGGCTCGGTTTTAGTCGCTCAACCAACTTTCTCGATGTATGGAATTTTGGCACAAGCTTTAGGTATTCCGGTAATTACAGTACCGAGAAATTGCGAAAATTTTGAAATGGATTTGGAAGCAGCATCAATTGCCATAGACACGACTCAAGAACAACCTGTAAGAACAGTTTTTGTCGTCCATCCAAATTCTCCCACGGGTAATTCCCTAACAGCGGCAGAGTTGACATGGTTAAGAAATCTACCCTCCGATATTTTAGTGGTAATTGATGAAGCTTATTTTGAATTCAGTCAAAGAAGTTTGGCGAGTGAATTATCCCAACATCCTAATTGGGTGATTTTACGGACATTTTCTAAAGGTTTTCGTTTAGCTGCAATGCGTGTAGGTTACTCTATTGGTCATCCCGAAATAATTGCTATCTTAGAAAAAGTCCGCTTACCTTATAATTTACCGAGTTTTTCCATAGCCGCTGCATTAATAGCCATCCAAAATCGTTCGCTTTTACTTGACTCTGTTTCCCAAACCTTGAGCGAACGTTCTAAATTAATTGAAAATTTATCTCAATATCCACAATTAAAAATATCTGATAGTGATGCCAACTTTATTTTCCTACGTCTGAAAAGAGAATTTGACAACCAAACAAATAGTGCTTTAAAAAATCTTCATCAAAAACTGAAAAAATCTGGTACCTTAGTACGAGAGACTTGTGGAGGATTGCGAATTACTGTAGGTTCTCCCTCAGAAAATGCTCGCACTTTAAACCGATTTGAAACTGCTGTGAAAAACATTTAGGGTTTGCTCAGTTATACAGCCTTTCCCTATTCCCTGTTAAGAGTTCCCTATCTAAACGAAATGCCTAATTAATGAAGGCACAAGTAGTGATATATTTTTTTAACTTAGGGTATCTGCTCCATTAGCCAAACGACGCACTATGGCTACAGTTTGTGGTAAAACTCCCACTAACATTGCAAATGCTTCATTTGGTAGCTGACTGACAACTTCTGGTGGAAAATATTGTTCAAATTGATCGAGAATTCTTTGAATTCGCTGCTGAGGAACTGGATTTTCAGTAATTTGCTTAATCAATCTAATCCACTGTCGTCTAATTAAATAAGACTTTTGACGGTCTTCGGATGAATTTGTTGTCAGTAACATTGACGAAACATTTCCGATCGGTAATACGTGAAGACAATCGCGGTCATAATCACCACCCACAGCCGCTCCGGGACCGGCAAACTCTGCGTGATAACCTTTAAACAGTATTAGTCCATT
Organism: Plectonema cf. radiosum LEGE 06105; assembly: GCF_015207665.1. Lineage (GTDB taxonomy): Bacteria > Cyanobacteriota > Cyanobacteriia > Cyanobacteriales > Nostocaceae > Rivularia > Rivularia radiosa_A. Next base: position 25,720 of record NZ_JADEWL010000076.1, on the reverse strand, counting down.
TCGTCTGCGACTGTTGACCATAAAAACCTTTCCACTATGGAGTTTTGTCAGTAGGTCTGAGCCATAAGATTGCTCAAGTCCATCTGGCATTACAATATAGTCAAGAAAACAAGTGTCGGGATAATAAGTTGATACCATAGCAGTTTGATAGCGTTCGCGCTTTTCGCTATCCATCTTTTATAAGAATTTTAATCAATCAAGGAACTAATCTAAACTTTATCTTGCTATTCTCGATGAACTCAATCAATACAGCTGTTAGTTTTGCTATTATCTAAAGCTTTATTGTGCGGCTTAACTTAAATAAATTTTAATCAACTAGGTTGACTAATTGAGTAACCATATTTTATGTGATTTAACTGCATTTGTCTTCCAGTACAGGAATCTTTACTTAAAGTTTCGATAAAGATAGCCATTTTGTATACAAAGTTAGTGTAAGGCATTAGTCAATTTAAGTGTAATTTTACTGAATTGCTCATCAAAGTTAATTAAATATGCTTTAACTATCTAAAATTTCAATAAATCATCAAACATTTGCTCTACAAAAATTAGCTTACTACAACTACATCCGCAATATATTAAAGAAAATATGAATAAAATCAATAATTTGCTAAAGTTGTCGTGCTTTTATCCTTTTAAATTACTTGCTCACTGCTTTGTACACTAGATATATACTATTTATTCTTCTCTATCGCTGACAAAATTGTGGTACAGATAGCTTTTATGATAAAACTAACGATATTGGCACATAAATCCACAGATAAAATCGATCTAAAACAAATATTTTTTCGTAAAAAAATATAATTAACAAATATAAAATACATGGTTACAATAATTATTAAATATTTTTGGCATTAAAGATTATATAAATTATTCTATGAACAATAAAATTTGCTTAACATTGAATCAATGCTAAGTCAAGTCGTTAATTTACTTTTTATAACTTATCTAATTACTTAAATATTGAATAAAATATCCAGCAAAATCAGATAATTTAACAGTCAAAAAGGTGTTTGTAGAGTAACATTTGTCGCGAATGTCGGAACAAAAATGTATTCCAATTAGCATCAACTTGGTGCATCCGGTATCCCAATTTGAAATAAAGTTGCCGAGCTTGATGGTTATTTTCCAAAACATGGAGATACAAATCGTTAAATCCCCATTCGCTAACGACTTTTTCACAGCTAGCTAATAATGCACGAGCCGCTCCTTGCCTGCGGTAATGTGGATGTACGGCTAAATTGGATAAATAAGCAAAACTTTTTCTAGTACCTGTATGAGTCCAAGAATCGCCTAAACGCACGCTTAATTCTACCGTTGCTACTAAATTTGAGCTTGTGTGTTCGCTCAGCGACTCTGAAAGAGGATCGCAATTATCAACGGCAACCAAACAAGCATGGTGGGGTGCGGAGGTAGCCAAACGATGTCTTAAATCTTCGTAAATGCCCAAACGCAGTAATGGAAAAGCCCATCCCCATAAACCATCACGGGAGTGGAAGCTTTCAGCGATAATTTGGGCAACACCAGTCAAATCGGCAGGTGAGCAGAGCCGAATCTGAAATTGGGAGGTGATTGGGGTAGTGGCCATCGCAACTGGCTTTTGCTGGGATGGAACAGAAAGACAAGGAGTCAAGGCTAATTTGCTGTTAAAGTTATTCATCGAAAATATGCATTACTATTCGTACAACACCATCCGTTCTGATATGAAAACTTTAATTGAAAAATGTAGAAATTGGGATTCGGTGTGGGATGTTTTTGAAGATAAGCAAATGGGGGCAAAGTGGAGGGGTTATTGCTATAAGCTAAAAATATCCAGCAAAAACTGTCGATTTTTTGTAGCAAAACAGACAATAAACCGAATTGGCGGACAATTGCAATACTTCTTTTTCCAACTATACAGCTAACTGACGCGGTAATCATATTGTGCAATACAGAACTTTTTAGCCTCCTCAGCTTGCTCCCTACTCCCTCAAAGGGAGTGATTGATAGTAACAAGTTCTCGATCAAATACTGCACCGATGGCACAAGTTGTAACTTGATTAAAAGCTTTATTGGCATTCTCTGACATAAGTACAAAGAATAAATATTTTAATCTATAAGATAGTACTTTTTACTTCCATAACGCCAATTTTTACAATTGACCACTCCGATTGCTAAATCAATTATTGTATAACAATATATAAAAACTATTGAATAGCTATATACAGTCACACTTTGGGGCGAGGTTTTCAGACTAATACGGGGACTTTCGTTTCCCCTTGCTTGCGATAAAGCTGTAGTTTAGGTTGCAGGTGTATACGCAATTACTACATGATTATGGATAGTTTGCCTAAGCTAGTAAAAGTCTGTTACTTAGTTATTTAAGAGCTAAAAGATTAATTATCATTCAACTGACAAATGAAATTGTGATGAAATTGATACAATATAAATCTACACAACACCAATAGATGGAGACGCTATCTCAATAATTTTACGTAAAGCAATAGTTTATTAAAATACTCGTAAATTAACTATTATTATTGTGATATTGCCGTTCTAATTGCGATCGCCATCAATAAAATTTACCATCAGATGTTAGTGTTGGCGCTAAAACGGGAAAACTAAGACGACATCTGCTAGGTGGATCAATCTAGCCAGGGTAAAAAACTGTAATTAAAATCAAAATTATCGTTGGAGGTGAAGAGGCTACAACATATCGATTATCCAAAACTGAAGCTGATTATCAACTCTGGGAGGTGCTTTTCTTGATGAATGTCCGGGGATAAAGCTCTCGCTCCTTACCGTTAAAGCAAGCAAACTGCCGATTGCAGTTAAAATACCCTCTTATTAAATCGAATGTTAAAACATTCCTACCTAATTAAACTATTTATCCGACTGCCGTTACTGCATGGAAGCGGTGCATGAAATCCCAAGTAAACAGAAAGCCAAAAATATTGGTTGTCGATGACGAACCCGACAATCTCGATTTGTTATACCGTACCTTTTATCGCGAATATAAGGTGCTACGAGCAAGTAGTGGTCCAGATGCATTGGAATTACTCGCAAAAGAAGGAGATATATCAGTAATTATCTCCGATCAGCGAATGCCAATGATGAGCGGTACAGAATTCTTGAGTTTGACGGCTACTCAATATCCAGATATTATCCGGATTATTTTAACTGGCTACACTGATGTCGAAGACTTGGTGGAAGCTATTAATGCTGGTAAAGTATTTAAATATGTAACTAAACCATGGGAAGCAGAAGAACTTAAAGCTGTAGTACGCCAAGCTTTGGATACTCATAATGTTCTCCGAGCGCGTACCCACGAACTAACCCGGACATTACGTCAAGAATCGCTGCTCAACTCAGTAACTAATACGATTCGCAGCGCTTTAGATTATCGGCAAATTCTCCAAGCAATTGTAGATAATGTCGGTGATATGTTGTCGTTAGATGTATGTCTTTTACGTCCTTTCCAGAATGGACACTTAGTTGGTCAAGGTTTTATTTATCAAAAAAATCTTCAAAAAGAATTAGATGATTATGTAGAAGATAAAGAACAACTTGCATCCGAATTATTAGCTCATGCAGTATGGGAAACTCGCGAAGTTCAGGTAATTTATGATGCAACAGAAGACGAGCGCATTCAAAAAGATACCAACACCCTAGGCGATCGCCTCCGGGTTTATCAAGAGGCTAAAATATGTTCTAGCTTAATAGTACCGCTGATTTGTCAACAGGAATTGATTGCTGTTTTGGCACTGCACCAGTTTCAAGAATGTCGCGATTGGGAAGATTCGGAAGTGCAGTTAGTGGTAATGGTAGCAAATCAGGCTGCATTGGCGTTATCCCAAGCTCGTGCTTACGAACAGGTACACGCTCTTGCTCAGCGAGAAGCATTAATTAATACAATTACCAGTGCCATTCGTTCTAGTCTAGACCCCCAAGAAATTTTTGCTGCGATTACCCAACAATTGGGACAAGCTTTACAGGTAGATGGCTGTATTCTATCTTTATGGACTGCCGATTCAGAATTTGTTGAATGTGTTGGCTTATACGATAGTTCTCAAGATTTGCCGAATCAGCAATTACCCCAGTCTTTAGCACCAATTAAGGAAAATCAAATACTGCAAGAAATACTGCAAACTCAAGAGCCGGTAATCATTGCGGATATTAATCATTGCCCTTTTGATGTCAAAGGTTTTGATTTAGCTTTGAAAATGTCAACTCGCTCTTTAATGATAGTTCCATTACTGACCGACGGTAAAATTATCGGTAGTATTACTTTGAGGCAAAGTAAAAAAGAACGCCATTGGCTCAAGTCAGAGGTAGAATTAGCTGCATCTGTAGCAGTGCAAGCAGCCCTTGCAGTTCAACAATCCCGACTTTATCAAAAAACTCGACAACAAGCCGAATGTTTACTGGAATTAGACAAACAAAAAACTGAATTTTTTCAAAATATTTCCCACGAATTCCGTACCCCGATAACTTTAATTCAAGGGCCGTTAGAATCAGCGGTAAACACGGGTAAAGGATTATCTTACGAACAAAGTATCATTGCTTTGCGAAATTCCAGACGTTTGTTGCGATTGGTAAATCAACTACTCGATTTGCAACGTTTGGATGCCCGAAGAATGCAGCCAACTTTCCGCAAATGCGATTTAGTGGAATTTGTCAGTCAAATTGTCGAGTCATTTCGTCCATACTGCGAGAAAAAAGAATTGCATCTGGTTGCAGAATTAGATGATTGTCCTCCCGTTTATTTAGATATGGAAAAATTCGATAAAGTAGTTTATAATCTACTCTCGAATGCCATGAAATTTACCAACCAAAACGGTACCATTACTGTGAGAGTACTGTCTGCGGGTTCGGATTGCGTTTTACAAGTAGAAGACACGGGAATTGGTATTGCTGAAGAACAAATTCCTCTGTTATTTGAACGTTTTCGTCAAGCAGAAGGTTCAGAAAATCGTTCCTATGAAGGTACAGGTTTAGGTTTGGCTTTAGTTAAAGAGTTAGTAGAAGTTCATGGAGGTCAGGTAAGAGTTAATTCGGTGTACGGAAGTGGTACAAATTTTACAATATTCCTTCCATCGGGAAATGCTCATTTAAATGTAGAGCAGGTGGTAGAAGAGGAGAGTAAAGTTAATCTCAGTCGTGCTGCTGTAGAGTTAGCTGATTTAGAATTAATCGAGTCAACGGATAATCATACTCAAGATATTCCACAGGAGTTGTTGTTAGCAAATCTGGAAAATCAAAAGTTAACAACAGGAAAAGGACAATTAGTTCTAGTTGTCGATGATAATCCAGATATGCGAGCTTATGTATCAAGCATTCTTCGTGAAGCTGGCTATCAAGTCAAAACAGCTAGAAATGGTGCCGAAGGTTGTAAGATAGCTAAGGAATCATTACCTCAGTTAATTATCACCGATTTGATGATGCCTGTAGTCACCGGATTAGAGATGATTCTGACAATACGCTCCGACGAGACCCTCAAAGGAATACCAATTATCCTCTTGACTGCAAAAGTTGATGAAGATACCCGTATTGAAGGAACCGAACGCGGTGCAGATGCTTATTTAGCAAAGCCATTTAATGATAGAGAACTTTTAGCCGAAGCCCGAAATCTCCTAGCTTTAAAAGAAAACGAACGCAAAGTTATAGAATTAAATACTTATTTAACAGAATCCGTACTTCAACGCTTTTTACCTCCTGTTTTGGTGCGAAAAGCCGCTGCTGGTGAGTTAATTTTAGATTTAAGACCTGAACCACGTTTAATTACAGTTTTATTTAGCGATATAGTTGGTTTTACTCAATTATCAAATAATTTAAGGTCGCGAAAAGTCGCAGAATTGCTCAACGAATACCTAGAATCGATGACAAAAGCTGTATTTGATAACGGCGGAACCGTAGATAAATTCATGGGAGATGCGATTTTGGCTTTGTATGGAGCGCCCGAAGAATTGACACCCAACGAACAGGTACGTCGTGCTGTCAATACCTCTAGAGCTATGTTAAGCGGGCTTTCTGAGTTAAACCAACGCTGGCAAGAGCAAGGTATCTTTGATGCCGATGGGCGTAATGCGCTTCAGTTTCGCTGCGGTATTCATCAAGGTACAGCAGTTGTAGGAATGTTTGGTAGTTCCGAACGTGCCGATTATACTGCGATCGGTCCTTCTGTAAATATTGCTTCTCGCTTACAGAATGCTGCCGAGCCTGGTACTATTCTTGTTTCTGCTGCGGTAGCAGATTATTTACAAGAAGAGGAAATTATTAAGGGTAAACCTTTGGAATTGAAGGGAGTAGATGAAACTGTTCTAACTTTCATCGTCAATTAGGGAATAGGGAACAGAAAACAGGGAATAGGAGACAAAGAGATAGAGGAAAATTTTCAATAATATTTGTAATATTTGTAAATGGATTTATTTTTCTACTTGGCTTCTAAGTCAACGTGAATTCGAGAGCTATTCCTAAGTAGCTAATAATTTAGACAAACCGATAATTCTATTAACATCCTTAGACATTTTCAATTAGCTCATCAACAAACTTTCTAAGTTGTTCTTGCCAGTCAGGAACGGTTTTTAATTTGTCTTTAACTCCGGGCAACACTTTAAAACATACCGGGTTTTTATCAAAAGGGTTCTTACTTGTAAAACCTAACTTATTGTTTTTCTCAAAAGGCATTGTTTTTTACTCTATATGTTGGTATACTAATATTAACATAGTACAGCATGATTGGGTCGAACAATGCTTTTATCCATCAAAACAAAGTTAAAACTAAGTAAAAAGCAAAAATTAATTATGTCTAAGCACGCGGGAATCTCGCGTTTTACATATAATTGGGGCTTGGCTACTTGGAATAATCTTTATAAAGATGGATTGAAGCCTAATAAATATCTTTTAAAGAAGTTCTTTAACAACCATGGAAAACCTGAATTAACATGGATTAAAGAAAAGGGTATTTGTCAGAAAATAACTCAATACGCTTTTGATAATTTAGGAACTGCTTTTGATAGATTTTTTCAGAAAAAAGCAGATTATCCTAAATTTAAAAAGAAAGGTAAAAATGATTCATTTACAATTGATGCTGGTGGCAAGCCCATTCCTGTTGGTGGTAAATCTATTAAACTACCTACTATCGGATGGGTTAGAACTTACGAGGGCTTACCTCACACCACTTGTAAATCAATTACTATATCGAGAACTGCTAATAGTTGGTTTATTGCTTTTGCTTACGAACAATCACATGAACCTACTGTTAAAGAACATGATATTGTTGGTGTGGATTTGGGTGTTAAAGTGCTTGCAACACTTTCAACCGGGGTTGTATTTCCTAATCCTAAACACTATAAAAAACATCTCGATAAACTAAAAAGATTATCTAGAACTTTTGCTAGAAAATTTAAAGGTTCTAACAATCGATATAAAGCCAAAATTCAACTACGATTACATCACGCTCATATTGCAAACCTTAGAAAAAATACTCTTCATCAAATCACTACTTACTTATGCAAAAACCACGCAAAGATTGTAGTAGAAGATTTAAATATTTCGGGTATGCTATCAAATCATAATTTAGCTCAAGTTATTGCTGATTGTGGTTTTTATGAGTTTAAGCGACAGTTAGAATATAAAGCTAAAAAGTTTGGTTGTGAAATTATAATTGCAAGTCGTTGGTTCCCATCAAGTAAAACTTGTTCTAATTGCGGACATATTCAAGATATGCCACTAAAAGAAAGAACTTACGACTGTAAAAATTGCGGGCATTCAATCGACAGAGATTTGAATGCCGCAATTAATTTATCGCGTTTGGCTAAAGCGTGTTAGCGAAGCGTTCGCTTTGCGAATAAGCTTACTGAGGGTTAGCCGCTCCCATGCCCCCGTTGAAGTAAGAAATAAATGTCTAGACAAGTCTTGCTTTTATATAGCAGAGTGAAACCAATCATTAACAAGTCGGGTTTTTTCGTAAAATATCTGTAACACAACACAACTGTGATCAAAACCCGACTTCTGGGCGAACACGAAAAGTGATTTATCACTAGTTGCCCGTCATGCCTCTAATTACCGATTTTGATATAGATAATAATATAGATATGACACAATCGGTTGCACAAAAAAATTCAGTTTCAGAAAAAACCTGGAGACGACAAACTGATTCACCCGGATGGTGGATTGCTTTTTCTTGTGGTTCAGTTATCCTGCATCTGTTAGCCTTCTGGCTGATTAGTTTATATGAATTTAACTTATCACAGCAACGACGACCCCAATCTGCTGTTGCGATTGAATTTATCGACATTTCTCCCCAAAAATCATCACCAGTTCAACCACAAATAAAACCCAAACCAATTCCACCCAAGCCATTAAATACTCGCACTATTGTTCCTCAAAATTCACAACCTCCGGTTAATCCCAGTACTGTAAAACCTCCCGTTACTTCTATTGATAGGGATGCTATTGCTTTTGATAATCAAAAAATACAACAGCAACAACGTCAATTAGAATTAGAACAACAACGTCAATTAGAAGCGATACTACGTCAACAAGCAGAACAATTACGTCAAAGACAAGCTCAACAACAACAATTAGAAGCTCAAATACGTCAACAAGAATTAGCACAACAACAACAATTAGAAGCTCAAATACGTCAACAAGAATTAGCACAACAACAACAATTAGAAGCTCAAATACGTCAGCAAGAGTTAGAACAACAACAACAATTACAAGCTCAAATACGTCAGCAAGAGTTAGAACAACAACAACAATTACAAGCTCAACGTCAACAAGAATTAGAACAACAACAATTAGAACAACGCCGATTAGCGCAACAAAGTAGATTAGAAGCCGAAGAACAGCGTCAACTAGCAACCCAACAACAACCTCAAAACCCCGTAGATGGTGAAAAAATTGCCGATGCTCCCACTAATGCATTGGGACAAACCCCACAACAGAGCAACAAAACTTCACCAGTTCCGATTCAAAATCAACCTACTCAAAGTGGAGGAATATTAACTGCTAGTTGGAAAATCGATACCAATACTTTTGTTAAAGATAAACCAGATAATCTTGCACAACCTTTAAAAAGAATTAATAGTGATATTCCCCTTCCTCCTCCCAAAGACGGTAATTTTCAACCTAGAGATTTTTTGGTATGGCTGACAATTGACAATCAAGGCAATTTATTATTGATAAAGGTAGATGAAGCAATACCCTTAGCACAAAGAACCCAATATCAAGAGTATGCCGAAGAAATTTTTAATGGTCAGAAATTTATTCCTGCAAGCGGAAATAATGGCAATAAACCTGACTTGAGTAATTTACCTATACGTGTAAATATCCAAAACGCTTCACAATAAAATTTTGATTTTAAATAACTTGATTTTTATTTCTCAATGTAATATAATGGTGAAGTTGGAAACCATGCGGGCGTAGTTTAGTGGTAAAACCTTAGCCTTCCAAGCTAATGATGCGGGTTCGATTCCCGCCGCCCGCTTCCCCTAGGTTAAAAAAGCAAAAAATAACTCTCAGATTATCTCCGAGAGTCAAACATTTGTGATGAATATTAGACATAATTTTTGCCTAATTTGCCTAATGTCTAATATTTAACCGAACTTACCGCTGATGTATTCCTTGGTATCCTGCTGTTGAGGATTTTGGAAAATGCTTTCGGTGTGGTCGTATTCAACTAAATAACCAGTACGACCTCCTTTTTCCCCGACTCGAACGTTAAAAAAGGCTGTCATGTCCGATACTCGCGATGCTTGCTGCATATTATGAGTAACGATAACAACGGTGAATTGCTCCTTGAGTTCTTTGATCAACTCTTCTACTTGGAGAGTAGACTTGGGGTCAAGAGCAGAACAAGGTTCATCCATTAAAATTACATCAGGTTGAACTGCGATCGCCCTAGCAATACACAAACGTTGTTGTTGTCCCCCGGATATGGATAAACCGCTTTGTTTTAGTTTATCTTTGACTTCGTTCCATAAAGCGGCTCCTCTGAGAGAACGTTCCACCAATTCATCCATATTACCTTTAAAACCATTAATTCTGGCTCCAAAAGCAATATTTTCATAAATCGATTTAGGGAACGGATTGGGTTTTTGAAATACCATGCCAATTCGACGACGTACTTCTACAGGGTCAACTTTGGGGTCATATAAATTTTGACCGTTATAAAGAACTTGACCTTCGGCGCGGAATACGTCAATCAAATCGTTGAGACGGTTAAAGCATCGTAGTAGAGTACTTTTACCGCATCCAGAAGGACCAATAAAAGCTGTTACCTGGTTTTTGGGGATATCCATATAGATATCCTTGAGTGCCAAAAATTTACCGTAGTAAACATTTAACGCTTCTGTTCGTAATACAGTTTGGGTATCGTTTGCTGTCGGAATTTGTGTAGCCATAAATCTTACGTTAATTATTTCTCAGAAAGCTTAAAAGCCGTAATCCTAGTCTTCCCAATGTCTGGTGGTATAATAATATTATTTGTTCTGTTTGGCTTTCAATCGCAATTGAGTTCGTACTATTTGCTACGAGTTGCCAAGCGAGCAATAATACTAGAAATCAAAACTAGTAAAACCAAAATTAGAGACGCAGCCCAACCAACAGACTGCTGGTTTTGGTCGAAAGAAATCGCAAAGTTATAAACCAAAACAGCAAGAGAAGCAGTTGGTTCGGTTAAACTTCTCGCCCAATAGAAGGAGAACAAAGCAGTAAATAGTAAAGGTGCCGTTTCTCCAGCGGCGCGAGCTACAGATAAAGTTATACCAGTCAGAATTGATGGTAAAGCCGCAGGTAATACTATTTGTAGAACTGTTTGATAGTTGGTTGCCCCTACTCCAATAGCTGCTTGGCGCAAATCTTGAGAAACTAATTGTAAAGCTTCGTCAGTAGTTCTAACGATAATAGGCAGCATCAAAATTGCCAAAGCCACACCACCAGCGATCGCAGAATATCCGCCAAACGGCGCAACTAAAATACCGTAAGTTACAACACCAGCAATAATCGAAGGAACCCCGCTCAAAACGTTGGTAGCGAAGCGAATCCAACGAGCCGTTTGTCCTTTGCTGAACTCTGTCAAATAAACCGCTGCTGCAACTCCAATGGGTACGGTGATTATAGTTCCAATTCCCACCATAATCGCCGTACCGAGAATAGCATTACCAAAACCACCACCCTTATCCAAGGGTGCTGGAGGTAATTGGGTAAACAAGTCTAAGCTCAGGCTGCTGAAACCTTTGATCAGCAAGTAAGAAAGTACTAACAGCAAAGGCAATAAAGCTAATACCCCGCAAAGAAATATGACACCATTCATTACATTGTTAAATAGTGTCCGGGGAGAGTTAGAAGAACGGTTTAAACTACCGCTTCCAAATGCTCTTTGTGGCTGGTCTGAAAAACTAGTCATAATTTAATACACCATTACATTACAATCGCTTGACTCGCAATACTATTAACTCTGCCAAAATATTCACAATCAGAGTCAATAAGAATAGCACGAACGCGGCGTACATCAAGGCACTGATTTGCAAACCGCCAGCTTCTGCGAACTGATTTGCCAACAAAGAAGCAATTGTATTGCTAGGTGCAAATAAGGAAGGACTGATTCTGTTGGAGTTACCAATTAACATGGTAACAGCCATTGTTTCTCCCATTGCCCGACCAAGCCCAAGCATTATAGCGCTGACAATACCAGAAAATGCCGCTGGAATAATCACTTGTAAAAGCGTTTCCCAACGGGTACATCCCAATCCATAAGCAGCTTCGCGCAAGCTACGAGGTACTGAAGCCAATGCATCGCGAGAAATTGCTGTAATAATTGGCAAAGTCATAATTGCCAAAATAATTCCAGCAGGTAATAGCCCCGGGCCACCAATTGCTCCCGATTCGGGACGACTAAAAATTGGTAGCCAACCCAAGTATTGATTCAGCCATGTACCAACGGTTCCTAAAAAAGGAATTAAGACGAAAATTCCCCATAAACCATAGACAACACTGGGAATCGCTGCTAGCAGTTCTACTAAGAAAACCAGTACAGTTTTTACTGGTACAGGTAATATATCTTCGCTTAACAATAGAGCGGTCCCAATCCCAATCGGTACAGCTATCAACAAACCAATAAAAGAACTAGCTAAAGTTCCGTAAATTTGCGGTAATACTCCGAATTGGCTTCTCGGTGGGTTCCAATCGGTTGTCCCTAAAAAACCCAGACCAAATTCTTTTAATGCTGGAAGTCCCTGAATGCCAACCTGAAATCCAATCCATAATAAGAGTACGGCAACAGCGAAAGCGAAAATTCGCGTTACCAAAATAAAACTACGGTCAAGCGTTCTATCTGCTTCAGAGCGATTTTTACCTTCTGGTTGTCTACTCTGGGCTGATGTATTCATAAAAAACTATACCCATGTAATAGAGAAAATGTGGGAGCGAACCACATTATTCCTTAACTAGTCAAACGATCATATGCAGTTGAAAGATTAATCTTCAACGGCTAATTTACTTTATAGCAATGTTGTATTCGGGACTGATTTTGTCAGCAGCAGCAGCAACTTTCTCTACTACATTTTGAGGTAAAGGAACGTAACCGAGTTCTGGAGCAACTTTCTGACCTTCAGTCAAGGCATATTCAATGGTCGCTTCCATCGCTTTGGCTTTTGCCGGATTGTCATACTTCTCGTAAGCCAAAATCCAGGTATAGGTAACGATAGGATAAGATTCCTCTCCTTCAGGATCTTCAATAAAACCACGGAGATTTTCAGGTAATTCCACTGCTTCCAAAGCTTTGGATGCAGCTTCGTCGGTTGGTGGAATAAATTTGCCTGCTTTGTTTTCTATCGCAGCCATAGTCAGATTTTGACTAACAGCGTAACCATACTCTATATAACCAATAGAACCAGCAGTTTGTTTAATTTGAGCGGTCACACCTTCATTACCTTTAGCACCAATTCCTGTAGGCCAAGATACAGTCTTACCTTCGCCAGGACCGCTTTTCCATGCTGGGCTAATAGCGCTTAAGTGCTTGGTTAATACACCAGTTGTACCGCTACCATCGGAACGATATACAACTGTAATGTTTTGGTCGGGAAGATTTACTCCGGGATTAGCCGCAGCAATTTTGGGGTCATTCCACTTAGTAATCTTACCGAGTAATATATCGGTATAAATTTCACGTGGTAGCTGCAAATTATCGACTCCGGGCAAATTGTAAGCGAATACAATGCTACCAGCAGTAACAGGTAGTAACAACACGCCTCTATCTACTTTGGCGATTTCTTCATCTGTCATCGCTACGTCGCTAGCACCGAAGTCAACTGTACCTTCGATAAATTGTCTAACACCAGCACCACTACCAACTGATTGATAGTTGACTCGTAGATTAGGATACTTAGTGCTGACATCTTTGAACCAACGCTGGTAAAGCAATGCGGGGAAAGATGCCCCTGCGCCATTCAAAGTGGTGTCTTCACCCAAATCCAATTTGCTGCTAGCAGCAACATCGGTAGCACCACCAGGAGTACCTTCACCAGCAGTATCATTTCCACCGCCACAAGCTGCCAAAGTAACAGTAAGTGCTAATACTGAGAATATCCAAGTCAAACGAGACTTATTAGCTACAAATTTAGTAGAAAACATGGATGTGTAAGTTGAGTAATTATGCAGGTATCGTTTATAATATACCCCGAATCAGTAAAGAGAAGGTTAACAAAGTTGGATAAAGTTCGATGCTAATGTTTCTTTATACTCATTTCGGCAAAAATTTATATTTATTATTCAAATAATTTATAGTCAAAAATCTTTAAATTATTTAGCCATTGAAAAGAAATAAATAATACATTACAAATTGTGTATGATTACCATCAGCAAAATTTATTCTATAGCGATATTAAATTTTAACAATAAATAATGACATCTATTGTATGTATCTGTGTGGGCATAGATTTTTTTTAGGTCTAAGAGTAGTTAGTTTTGTGTGACATTCTTTTTAAGTACCTGTACCTTGATTAATTAAACATTTTCTTGGGGTAGGTTTGGGAGGAACAGTTGGTTTGGGAGCAGCTATATAGCTGAGTAGTAATTAGATAAATAAGGTTGATGACTTGCGACCTAAGTCAAATTTTGGACATTAGGTAGTTAGACGCATTAGAATAGGATGCAAGATCAGTAAAAAAGTAAAACTCTATAAAACTCTATAAAAATATAAGTATTTTTTTAATTAAAAGTCTGCCCTATTTATTGTGGTGGTTTGAGAGATTGTGAGCCGAAAGGCTGGTTTATCGTCAATAGGGAGCGAGACGCTCCCACTACAAATATTGGAATCCTTGCAACTAATGACATAGACCATTAGTCAGCAAAGAATAGTCATATTATTTTCCCCTTTCTGTATGAGAATCTGATAAATGCTAGCTGCATCCAACCAATTGTTATGGTCAATGATTGGCTTACTACTAACTATGTGTGGTACCTTCCAAAAAGCTTATATTACCATCCTACCTTGGAGTTGGAGTAACCACGGAATTCATGCTTTTCCTTTAGGTGTCAGTTATCAAATTGGTGGGGTGTTGTTGGTCGGTTGTTTGGGAGGTAATAATGCTGGGGCGCTTTCCCAAATTGCCTACTTGGTCATGGGTTTAACTTTGTTACCCGTATTTACTGACGGTGGAGGTATCGGCTATGTCAAGCTTTCCCAGTTCGGTTATTTACTAGGTTTTATTCCTGGGGCTTGGATTTGCGGTTTTTTTGCTTTTAAGGTTAGACCAAAATTAGAAACTCTCGGATTTAGTTGCATTTGTGGCTTGTTAACAGTTCATCTGTGCGGTATTAGTTATTTGGTGATCACTTATGCTTTAGGTTGGCAAGGTTCGGAAAAATTATCCTTATTGCAAGCAATTAAAGAATATTCATTGCTTCTATTACCGGGACAATTCGCTGTAGTTTGTGCCGTTACTGTAGTAGCATACGTACTCCGACATTTAATGTTTTATTAGTTGACAGTTAACAGTTAACAATTAATAACTCTTAATCACCATCAACCAACCACTAACAACTAACCACTAACTAATATCTCATGCGTTTAAAAAATCGTTTATTTTGGATAGCTGCTATTGCCGGTTTTATCTTGGATCAATTGACGAAATACTGGGTAGTGCAAAATTTTATTTTAGGAGAAACGCAACCAATAATAAAAGGAATATTTCACTTTACTTATGTTCAAAATACTGGGGCTGCTTTTAGTCTGTTCTCAGGGAAAGTAGAGTGGTTACGCTGGCTATCTTTATTAGTAAGTGTAGCATTGATAGCTTTCGCTTTATTTAGTCCGATTTTAACTCGTTGGGAGCAATGGGGGTATGGTTTAATTCTGAGTGGAGCTATCGGTAATGGAATTGATCGATTTTTACTAGGCTACGTTATAGACTTTCTTGATTTTAGACTAATTAATTTTCCTGTATTTAATTTGGCAGATGTATTTATTAATATTGGTATTGCTTGTTTAATAATTGCCTCTTTTCAAAAAACACCTTCAAATCATCATTCTTCAAGATAATAATCAGTTATCAGTTAACAGTTAACAGTTATCAGTTAACAGTTATCAGTTATCAGTTATCAGTTATCAGTTAACAGTTATCAGTTATCAGTTATCAGTTAACAGTTATCAGTTATCAGTTATCAGTTAACAGTTATCAGTTAACAGTTAATAATAATCAAATTTGCAATTGAGAAGTTGGGTTTAGAAGTCGGGTTTTTTCAGATTTATCAGGATTTTACAGATATTTATACTAAAAACCCGACTTCTGTAATTATCCTGGAAATAATTCATAAAAAAGTTCTGGATACTCACTAATGGCATTAGCTGTAGCTTTAAGCCCAATCACTAATCTTAGAGAAACCAGAACTTATTTTTTTTACCTTATTATTATGAAGGTTTTTTAACTAATTGACTTTTATTGAGGGGCTAATATCCCTGCTCCATTATCAGGAGTTGTTTCTTCTTCGGTATTGCTAGGGGAATTTGAGTCTGGAAGAGTTGTGTCTCCTGGTTGATTCATATTTGTCGGAGCATCTTCTTCACTAGGAGTTGCTTCGGGAGTTACACCACCAGGCATTGGAGTAATATTTGTCGGAGCATCTTCTTCACTAGGAGTTGCTTCTGGAGTTACACCACCAGGCATTGGAGTAATATTTGTCGGAGCATCTTCTTCACTAGGAATTGCTTCAGGAGTTACACCACCAGGCATTGGAGTAATATTTGTGGGAGCATCTTCTTCACTAGGAATTGCTTCAGGAGTTACACCACCAGGCATTGGAGTAATATTTGTGGGAGCATCTTCTTCACTAGGAGTTGCTTCAGGAGTTACACCACCAGGCATTGGAGTAATATTTGTGGGAGCATCTTCTTCACTAGGAATTGCTTCAGGAGTTACACCACCAGGCATTGGAGTAATATTGGTAGGAGCATCATCTTCACTCGGAGCTACTTCTCCTTCAGGAGTGGTACCAGGAAGAGGAGCGCCTGGTGTAGTCTCAATAGTATTATCTGGGGGAGTAATTTCTTCTGTATTTGTGTTCTCTGGAGAAGTTGTTGCTTCTGCTTTACCTTCACAACGAGAATTCAATGGGAAACGGACACATAAAATTTCCATTGCATCCGGTGAAAGTTTTTCTTCAGCAGCTGCAACAAGAGCGTCATCAGATTCTGAAACTTCTGTAGGTGCTTCGCGCTCAGGAAAGTCTCGCTCAGGAAACTTAGTCGATTGAGCAACCGCAACAGTGCTACTTAATGCTAGAGTCAGAGCTGTACCAATAAGGGTTACAAATTTGCTCTTCATAATTATCCACTCCTCGAAAGTAATACCTCAGCCCATTAAATCAAACAAATGGCTTCATAAAATCTGTCTAAATGAAGATGTGTATTTGTAATTTTGTCTATCTAAACAGCTAAAAATGTCAGCGGTGTACCGCTAACCGGCGTTCCCCGGTCAAATTTTTATCGTTTCTAATAGAGCAATTGATAAATATACTGATTTTTTTCCCGATTTGAATTAATATTGTTAACTCCTAAGTAATAATAAGTAATTGAGTATCAAAGAATTACAACCATTATTAAATAGGGAGAAAATTCTTTTATAAGTAATTTTACTAAGTCAATTATTTGTATCATATAACTAGTGGAACAATTACGTATTAGCAAACTTCATATATGCTTATAAGTAGAATAGTGAAATAACAGCGTTACAGGGCATCATTTTGCCCGATTATTAAATTACAACCGTGGTGTGAATAGCCCATGAGTTCTCCCCAACCCCCGAAAAAGCCACAGACATTGCTTGGTCAACTGACTCAAGCTGTACAGACAATTCAAGCTCGGGTTGATTTTTCCAAGCTGGCGCTCAAGCCGAATGCTAGGGTACCAGAACTTTGGGTACAGGAAGCTGGGGCATCAACGGCTCAAATGTATCCTTTGCTTGGCGATCGCTATACGATTGGTCGTAGTTCCAAATCCTGCGATATAGTCATCCGAAATCCGGTTGTCAGCCAAATTCATCTGTCGTTATCACGAGATTCGTCTCAAGGCAAGTCGGTTTTTGTCATTAAAGATGAAAAATCAACCAATGGCATTTATCGAGGTAAGCGTAGAATTGAATCTTTGGAATTGCGTCATGGTGATGTTTTGACTTTAGGACCACCCGAACTTGCGGCTTCGGTACGTTTACAATATTTAGATCCGCCACCTTTTTACGTAAAAACTGCGACTTGGGCAGGTTATGGAGTAGCCGGAGTCAGTCTGTTGTTTGCTTTGATAATTGGTATCGA
Source organism: Plectonema cf. radiosum LEGE 06105 (assembly GCF_015207665.1). Classification (GTDB taxonomy): domain Bacteria; phylum Cyanobacteriota; class Cyanobacteriia; order Cyanobacteriales; family Nostocaceae; genus Rivularia; species Rivularia radiosa_A. Next base: position 7,930 of record NZ_JADEWL010000076.1, on the reverse strand, counting down.
ATGGCTAAAATTTTCGGTTAGACCTCTACCCGAAGCCACTCAAGGTCCAGTAGTAGTTTACGCTGGAGATGGTGAAACACCCTTACAAGAACCCCGAACTATTGCTCATATAGATTTGAAAAAACTGTCGGATTTTGGTCCTTATTTACCTGGAGCGGTTGTAGCTTCCGAAGATAGCCGTTTTAATTGGCACTTCGGTGTTGACCCCTATGGTATTTTACGAGCCGTACTTATCAATACCCGTAGCGGTGATGTACAACAAGGTGCGAGTACGGTTACTCAGCAAGTAGCCCGTAGTTTATTCCGAGATTATGTAGGCAGACAGGATTCTCTAGGTCGCAAAGTCCGAGAAGCTATTGTATCGTTGAAGCTAGAAACTTTTTATAGTAAAGACGATATTTTATTAAGTTACCTAAACCGAGTTTATTTGGGTGTAAATACTTCGGGGTTTGAAGATGCTGCGCGGTATTATTTTGAAAAATCAGCTAAAGAATTGACAGCAGCAGAGTCTGCGACTTTAGTGGGAATTTTACCCGCTCCCAATGGGTTTAATTTTTGCGGTGATACTCAAAGCAGAAATAGAATTATTGGCTATCGCAATCGTGTGTTAAGACGAATGCGAGAAATGGGTGGACTCAAGCAAGATGAGTACAATAGTTCCAGACGTTCGCCCCTTGAAGTTAGCTCGAAGGTTTGCGAGCGTCAAGCCAACAGAATTGCTCCTTATTTTTACGATTATGTATTTAGCGAGCTGGAATTTATTTTGGGAAAAGAATTGGCATCTGAAGGAAATTTTATTATTGAAACTCAGCTAGACCCAAAAATTCAAGAAACTGCTGAAGCTTCGTTAAATAACCACATTAAAACTAGTGGAGCGAATTTTGGCTTTTCTCAAGGAGCTATAGTCACTCTTGATTCGAGTACAGGTGCGATTATTGCGATGGTTGGTGGTAGCAATTATCAAACCACTCAGTTTAATCGGGCTTATCAAGCAAAAAGACAACCAGGCTCCACGTTTAAAATTTTTCCATACACCGCCGCTATCGAACAAGGATTTTCTACAGGAAGAAGTTATGGCTGTAATTCTATAACTTGGCAGGGTTTTACTTATAAACCTTGTAGAAGCGGTACTGCTCCATTGACTATTGCGACTGGATACGCTCTTTCAGAAAACCCCATTGCTTTGCGAATTGCTCGCGATGTTGGCTTGGATAAAGTAGTCAAAACTGCCGAAAGATTGGGAGTGCGATCGCAACTTAATCCAGTTCCTGGTTTAGTATTAGGTCAAAGTGAAACAACTGTATTAGAAATGACCGGAGCTTTCGCCGCTGTTGGTAATCGGGGTGTATGGAATCGTCCCCATGCTATCAAACGAATTCTTGATAGTAGTCAGTGTAGCGATCGCAATGACTTATCAACCTGTCGCGTGATTTATTCTTTCAATCAAGATCGAGAAGCTAATAATAGAGTGCTTAAAGCTGGGGTTGCTGACACGATGATTAATTTAATGCGTCAAGTAGTCACAAGCGGTACGGGGCGAGGTGCTTCTATTGGATTTGGAGAAGGTGGAAAAACCGGCACCACAGATAAAAACGTTGATTTGTGGTTTATTGGCTTTATCCCCCGTCGGCAACTAACTACGGGCATTTGGTTGGGAAACGATAACAATTCTCCCACCAGAGGTAGTAGCGCCCAAGCCGCTCAATTATGGGGAAATTATATGGGTAAAGTTGTCAGGTAATGGGTAATTGGTAATAGGTAATTGGTAATAGGTAATTGGTAATAGGTAATTGGTAATTGGGGATTGGTAATTGAAGTATATATTTTAAAAAGCGCGTAGCGTGTCCGTCAAAACTTCCTGATTATTAATTATTTCACCCATTACCCATTACCCATTACCCATTACCCATTACCCATTACCCATTACCCATTAACGATATCCCTGCCAAGGTGTAATTTCCACTTCTCCACCTGGTTTGAATTCCACTTGAAACTGAGCCAAAGATGCTTTTTGTGCTGGATTGTTCGTATTATCACCTGGAAATAGTTTGGGAATAGGCGTTTGTCGGAAATTGTCAAAGGCTGCTTTATTCAATGGTTCATAGTCGGCAATGCTGCCATTTTCTTTAACAGCTACTCGATATTTTAATACTTCATTATAAGTAGTATTACTGCCGGAATTTTGACGAATAGTACTTGATAGCTTTTGATTTAAACTAGAAATGGTGTTTTGGTCGGTAATATTTGTTCCTAGATTATCAGACTTATTAATGTATCCAATCCAGGGACTAACTTCCAAAACTCCCGTTTTTCTAAAAACTGCCCTAAATTGAGCAATTGGTTCATTGGCGATGGCAGCACTGTTAGCGGGATTATAAAGTAATTTAGGTAGGGGAGTTTGTTCAATGCCCGCATTGGCTGTTTCATCTATAGCTTTGTAACCAATAATGGCACCATCACCAGCCGCACCCAGACGATAAACCAAATCGGATTGCAACTGACGATTTTCCCAAGCTTGATTAAGTTGTTCGTATACTTGAGTATTCAATTTACGCAATCGCGATGCATTCTTGATTTCGGGAGCTGAACCAATCAGTTTTTCTAAATCCCTCACGACTCCCGGTTGATTAGAAGATTGGTTAGGTGTTGTAGTGGTATTCCCTTGTTGTTTATTAGCTCCGGGAGTCGGTTGACTGGTTGGATTGACTTCAGTAGTGGAGTTGACCTTTTCTTGCTCGGTAGATGGTGTTTTAAACTCTGGTGCAGGAATTAAATTAAACGCGATGGCAGCAGCAGCTAAACTGGTGAGTCCAAAAGTCGCGGGTACTGCTTGTTCGAGTAAAACAGCTTGAACAGCACTATGTCCCCTCGCAACTGGTTGTAGTTCTAAAGTCAATTCTGGCAAAGTTTGAGTATCAGCAAAAAATTGGTCTACGGCTTCGACTAAATCGAACAATTGTACTGAGTTTAAATCAATTTCAATGGTTTGTTTGGCATTACCACCATTATTTAAATTACCTTGAGCCATGTCAGAATGTACGCTCAATCGGTGTTGATTATGATTAATTCTTTGTAACTGTACTAATTCCGATTCAGAATTGTGTGCTTGGGGGTTAGAAACATTACTCAAAAATTCTTGAGCATAGGCACTGACAGCTCTAACTAAACTTTCAAAAAACTGCCTACCACCCGCGAGGGGTTGAGTATAACCAGATAAAGTACATTCGGCATTTACTAAAATAGAGAGTTCCGGACGCATTTCTTGAAACTGTGTTGTTTTTGAAGCGTCGTTTAAACCTTCTAAAAGTAGAGTGCAATTAGGTAAACTGTACTTACGTTGAATATTCATTCTACTTCACCATCAAAAAGACTAATCCAGAAACGCTGCATACCGGCTGTTCCCGTACAAAAAAGTAACTGTGCTAATAAATTTACAGCTAATTCATTTAATTTTTCGTCAGAATTAAGTGATAATAATCCAGAACGTCTCTTGTTCATGCGGCTTCTAAAATGCGCTCGAAAGCGTTCTAAATAATTAGACAATCGCAAATTTTGTTCTAAAGGAATCTGTTTGTCAGCCATCTGCTGATTTATCATTAGCAATTGACGGATGACAACAGTCAATCGTCTAGCTAAATAGCAAGAAATAACCACCAAAGCTTTTGCTTCCATAATGGTCAAAGGACGACGAATATTAGCTCTTCGCAAAGGATTAGTGCTACGCATGCGCCATAAATTTACTCGGTCTTTGATAATTCCTTTCAAATCCAACTCTTGAGCAAATGCCAAAATGGCTTCAGAGCCACCAAGGTCCAAAGCTTCAATTGCCAGTAAAATCAGGTCAATTTGTTGCCTGGTTCGTCTTGGACATCCCTTTCCTTCGATTGCGGGGTCGGGTAGCGTGTCCAAAATCATCGGTAAATCTTGTTGCGCCGGACTATTGAACGGCGTTAAAGGAGCGGAGACATTCATTTATCAGTTCCTTATAGGGCTGCTATCCTAAAAATAACGGTAAAATTGATTAAACAATGGTAGCCTGCGAAAAAATATGTTGGCATCTGGTAGTAATCCAACTGCCTGATATATACATTAATTACTCTTTGATATCAAAGCTTTCCGTATACCGAAAATCCAAGTTTTAAAGCATTTTTAATTCACCTATCTGAAAATAGTAGTACAATTACAACCCCTTGTTCGCGGCAAATTCGATCTTTTCGTCAATAATCGACATCCAATAACCATCTGAGAAATCAAGAGCGATTCTTTGACAGCATAACTGAACGCCACACATGGAATATTATTAGCTCCACTATAGCCTAAACCTTTATGACGGCTAGTTTACAGTTAATATCAACAAAGTTATCAGTTATCAGTTACCAGTTATCAGTTATCAGTTACCAGTTATCAGTTACCAGTTACCAGTTATCAGTTATCAGTTAAATGCCTAGGACTTAATTCCTGAATTTAAATCCCCCTTCATAAACTTGTAGGTACTGATAACTGATTTAATCACTTTTTACTTAACGTTAAAAGCAAAATATCTGAAACCGGGCGACAAGTTTTTTATGCTTATATAGTAAATTGAGTAACGCAGTCAGTTTTGCTTAACCTAGATGTTGTTTAGCTGATCGGACTGTGCCAATTATGACTTTGGTATATTATGGATTTAAAATCGTTGATTCGCGATATTCCTGATTTCCCTAAACCCGGAATTTTGTTTCGAGATATTACTACTTTGCTGCGCGATGCCCAAGGATTAAGATACACTATCGATTTATTTACACAAAAATGTACTGATGCTGGAATGACGGCAGATTTTGTAATCGGGATGGAGTCACGAGGATTCATTTTCGGCGCACCTTTGGCTTACAACTTAGGAGCGGGTTTCATTCCCGTCCGCAAAAAAGGTAAATTACCAGGGTCGATTCATTCAATTGAATATGCACTAGAGTATGGTACGGACTGTCTGGAAGTGCATCAGGATGCTTTACAACCGGGGAGTCGAGTAATAATAGCTGATGATTTAATTGCCACAGGTGGAACAGCTTGTGCTACTGCGGAACTCCTAAACAAGATTGGCTGTGAATTAGTTGGATTTGGGTTTATCATCGAGCTACAAGAATTGCAAGGACGCAAGAAATTGCCAGATGTACCGATTGTGACTCTTGTTGAATATTAAATGTTAGTTGTTAGTGGTTAGTGGTTAGTTGTTAGGAACCTTTGACATACAGACCTTTAACCTTTGAGCTTAAACCTTTGACCTTTACTATGACTGCAACAACATCAAAAAGTTTTTGGGAATCAAGTAAAGATTCGTTTGTGAGGATAGTAACTAGCGAAACGTTTCTTTATATTGTCAAACGACTATTGCAAGCGCTGCTGACAATTCTTTTAGCGTCGATAGTTTCTTTTCTAATTATTCAATTAGCTCCAGGGGATTATTTAGATAATTTACGACAAAATCCCAAAATTTCTCCAGAAAGAATTCAGGAACTCCAAGAGCAGTTTGGTTTAGATAAACCTTGGCACGTACAGTATTTCCTATGGCTGTGGCGAATAATTTCTCAAGGAGATTTTGGGACGAGTTTTTTCTATCAACGTTCAGTAGCTTCATTAATATGGGAACGAGTGCCAGCAACCTTATTGTTGGCTATTGCATCCTTGATTTGCACTTGGGCGATCGCCATTCCTTTGGGAATTTTAGCTGCCGTCAAACAAAACCGCGCTACCGACAGGATTTTACAAGTAATTAGCTATGCCGGACAAGGTTTTCCCAGCTTTATTACAGCTTTGTTGTTGTTAATTTTTGCTCAAATTACAACTCCTCTATTCCCAGTAGGAAATATGACGAGTATTTATCACGCCGAACTATCACCCGTGGGAAAAGTGATTGATATTCTGTGGCATATGATTTTACCTACCATTGCTTTGAGCATCACCAGTTTTGCTGGATTACAGCGTATAACTCGCGGGGAATTATTAGATGTATTGCGTCAAGATTACATTCAAACAGCCCGTGCCAAAGGATTACCAGAAAACCGAGTTATTTACGTCCACGCTCTTCGTAATGCCATAAATCCGCTAATTACTTTATTGGGATTTGAATTAGCAGCTTTATTAAGTGGTGCTTTTATTGCCGAATTTTTCTTTAATTGGCCCGGTTTGGGTACTTTGACTTTGCAAGCAGTACGCGCTCAAGATTTATATGTATTAATGGCTAGTTTGATAATGGGCGCAGTGCTATTGATTACTGGTAATTTGGTAGCAGACTTATTACTTAAAATTGCCGATCCTCGCATTACTTTAGGAAAATCTTAAATTGGTAATTGGTAATTGGTAATTGGTAATTGGGCTTGAGGATAATTAAAGATAATGAGCAAGCCCTGGGGCTGCCAACTACCACTATTTTTATAATTCCTAACTCCGGTGGTACTAACTTTTCTTATGTTGTCGGAAATATATTATTTAATCAGGTCTAAAGCTGATGGTCGGTATTTAGCAGCGCGTCCTAATGAAGATGATGGGTCTACTTTTGTATTGATATTTCGCGAAAGTTTTGATGCTTTAAGCTATTTGAATACCCATGCTGGTGATTTAGTAGACCGTCTGGTGGTAGAATCGATTTCGGGTAGTCAATTAAAAACTGTACTTCAACGATGGAGTTTTAATGGTGTGGGTATTGTAACTGACCCATTATTACCTAAAATTGATTTTTTATTACAAAGTAAATTGGGAATTGGGAATTGATAATTGATTTATTGTCATAATTAATTAAAATCATGTTTCTGGGCATTGCAGAAGTTGAAAGTTACCTCCATCAGCATATTCCACTATCTAAATATATGGAGGTTAAGGTTAAGCAAGTTGATCAACATGGTGTTACTTTGCAAGGGGCATTAACACCAAATATAAATCATCGTTCGACAGTGTTTGGTGGTAGTGTTTGTGCTTTAGCGATTCTTTCCGGATGGACTTTAGTTCATGCTAATTTACAAGCGTTATCTTTATCCTCGCGAATTGTCATCCAGCGTAATTCTATAGAATATCTTCAGCCCATTAATGGTAATTTTATCGCTTTTTGTCCGTTCCCATCGGAGCAAATTTGGCAGAAGTTTATCAAAATATTAGAAAAGAAATCAAAAAGTAGAATTGAGTTGAATGTTGATGTGTTTACTGGTGGTATGAAGGCGGCAAATTTTACTGGTGTTTATGTAGCAATAAATTAATAATTTAGTTATTTTGGTGATTCAACATTAGTAATACCGTTTCTGTATGAATATGCAGTGAAGCACCTCCGGTGGGCTTTGCTTGTATGGGTAAGTTTAGTGATTTTGCTAGGGGTTGATGTTTTTGTTTTCTAAATCTTCTGGATAATTACAATTAAACAACATCAAATCCACTTTTTTATCAACAGTTAAAGCTTCTACCTCAATCCCCGAAAGAAACTCTTGAAACGAATGCTTTCCTGATTTTAAAAAACTATCTAATTCAGTTTTTACCTCTTTGCGATAAAATCCACACATCGGTTCCCAAATATCCGAACGTTGGGGAACTAAAGCCAATGTTGAAGTTGGAATTGTTGAAAGTTTCTTTATCCAACTTTGAATAATTTCTACATCTAATAAAGGTAGATCGCAAGCAAGTAATAATATCCAATCAGCGGAAATTTGCTCGAAGCCTTCGGATAAACCATTCACTGGTCCTTTTCCGGGTTGAGTTTCAACTAGATAATTACAATTTAATGGCAAAATATTTTGATAATGCTCAATCCAAGGAGTCAAAATATAAACTTGTTGGGTACATTCAGCAGCAACTTGATAAACAGAAAGCAACATCGGCTTACCTTGGTAATTTACAAGTGCTTTATCTGTACCCATACGAGAACTTTTACCGCCAGCGAGGATTAAGGCGGCGATGGGGAGATTGGGAG
>NZ_JADEWL010000075.1 GCF_015207665.1 Plectonema cf. radiosum LEGE 06105 | reverse complement strand
ACTCAACTACCTTCCTCCCTGATTTCGCTTACGCTCAATTTTGGTCGGAAGGTGTTTCTTTTTTGACCCGTGATTCATCTCGCCGCCAAATCGGAGATTATGGCGGGAGTCTTCTCACGGAGTTTAGATAAAGTCTAGCAAACGGAGTACTCAGTTCCGTCGTGCTTAACGCATTTGATGTGATTTTCGCCTCTCAAACTCAAAACAATTAGTTTGAAAAAAAAACCGCTCAAAATACCCCCACAATTTGATACCCTAGCTTAAATACATGAGGATAATTAAAAGCACGTGGACATTCAAATTGGGCGGGGAAAAACAGCCCGTAGGGCTTACGGAATAGACGAAATTGCCTTGGTACCAGGTACAAGAACATTAGATCCTGCTTTGGCAGATACTACGTGGCGTATTGGTAATATTGAGCGAGAAATCCCGATTATTGCCAGTGCAATGGATGGTGTAGTTGATGTTCAGATGGCTGTACGTTTGTCGGAATTAGGAGCATTAGGAGTACTAAATTTAGAGGGAATCCAAACCCGGTATGACAATCCAGAGCCAATTTTAGACCGGATTGCTCTTGTAAACAAAGATGAATTTGTACCCTTGATGCAAGAACTTTATGCCGAACCAATTAAATCTGAATTGGTGAAACAACGAATTCAAGAAATCAAATCAAGGGGTGGAATTGCCGCAGTTAGTGCTACTCCAGTAGGAGCGAGTAAATACGGTTCAGTAGTCGCAGAGGCTGGGGCTGATTTATTTTTTGTACAGGCTACGGTGGTTTCTACTGCACACTTATCACCCGAATCGGTCACTCCCTTAGATTTAGCTGAATTTTGCCGAGAAATGCCTATCCCGGTAGTTTTAGGTAACTGCGTCAGTTACTCCGTTACCCTTAACTTAATGAAAGCTGGTGCAGCTGCGGTATTAGTAGGAATCGGTCCGGGTGCTGCGTGTACTTCCCGTGGAGTATTGGGTGTAGGTGTACCCCAAGCAAGTGCGATCGCCGATTGTGCGGCAGCACGAGATGATTATTACAAAGAAACTGGAAATTATGTACCAGTAATTGCCGATGGCGGTTTAATCACTGGCGGCGATATCTGTAAATGTATTGCTTGCGGTGCTGACGGTGTAATGATTGGTTCTCCCTTTGCGAGATGCGCCGAAGCTCCAGGACGTGGCTATCATTGGGGTATGGCAACTCCATCTCCGGTATTGCCCAGGGGTACTCGCATTAATGTAGGTACTACTGGTACTTTAGAGCAAATATTAACAGGACCCGCACAACTTGATGATGGTACTCACAATCTTTTAGGCGCTCTAAAAACAAGCATGGGTACTCTGGGAGCAAAAAATCTTAAAGAAATGCAACAGGTTGAAGTTGTCATTGCTCCATCACTTTTGACCGAAGGTAAAGTCTACCAAAAAGCTCAACATTTAGGCATGGGCAAGTGAACAGAATTATGCCTAAGTGTATAAGCTATGAGAAATATCTAGTAGTTAATCATTGATAGGTGTATGCTCAATTATTAAAAAAACCCAAAGATGATTAACTATTTCAACACCAGACAGCTAACAGTCCAACCGAATCTTAAATAAATTTTTCCCTACTTTTAAACTATGGCTGGAAAAATTGCATATGTCGCCTACAATAGAGATAGCGGAGACGCATGTTTCCGTTCACTCCTCACACCACACTCCGCCCGGACTATTGTTCGGGCGGTTCCTTATGTTTTGCGATAGGTTCACGATATTCTGTAAATCTATATTCCAAATACCAAGGCAGTGGTTTTTGCTGTGGTAGAATTTTCACAAAAATCAAAAACATCCGATTAAAAGGTTTTAAGGTATGTCATCAGCTACACAAGTTACAGACTCCACCTTTAAGCAGGAAGTACTCGATAGCGATGTTCCCGTGTTAGTTGACTTTTGGGCACCCTGGTGTGGTCCCTGTCGCATGGTAGCGCCCGTTGTGGATGAAATTTCCTCTCAGTACGAAGGTCAAATTAAGGTAGTTAAAGTTAATACCGATGAGAATCCGAATGTTGCTTCTCAGTACGGCATCCGCAGTATTCCCACATTAATGATTTTTAAAGGTGGGCAAAAAGTTGATATGGTTGTTGGTGCGGTTCCTAAAACTACATTAGCTAATACTTTGGAGAAGTATCTTTAAATTTTAGCTGTCTTCCATCCGTCTATCCTCAGCTTTCTAATGCAGTAATAGACGGTTGGATTTTTTGATTATTGTTTATTAACAAAAATAAAGGGCTGCAAATGCAGCCCTTTTTAATCAAATTCAAAAACCACCTTTAAGAATTTAAGAAATCGGGTTTTTACCTGAAATATTCCTATCACGAGATAAAAATCATAAAAACCCGACTTCTCACCTCACCAAAAATATCAGCTTTTAAAGTTTCTAAAACCGAGACTTTTTGTGATTTAATTTTTGCTTTCTTCGACGACTTTGAGCAGCAATAACTGCACTTTCTACCGGATAACCGACTACGGGAATCACCTGATATTTGCGTTCTTCTTCAAGATTTTTCACTTCAGTATAATCAAGCCAGTGAATGCAATCCACAGGACAAGTATCAATCGCTTCTTGAATTACTTCCTCTGAATCACCATCTTGACGCATCACCCGCGATCGCCCATAATCAGGTTCTATATAAAAAGTATTACGAGCAACATGGGCGCAGTGTTTACAGCCAATACAAGTAATTTCATCGACATATACCCCCCTTTGACGCAAAACACCGCCCAATTCCGGCTCCAAGCCAGAACGTTGGGGGCTATCTCGCAAAAAACCCCCTAATTCCGGTTCGCAACCAGAACGATTTTCTTGCTCGTTTTCTGGTGGCAAAAAATCAGACATTACGCACTCCAACGCTGCACTAACAAGCGAATTGAACCATCTTGATTTTGTTTTTGTTCGCTAACTTGAAACCCAGCTTTTGCAGTCTCTTTAACTACCGTGCGGTAAGCGTAACGTTGTGTTACTTGACGTAAAAATCCTTCTACAGAAAGATTTTGCGCCCAATATTGGAAATCGGCGACTAATTCATATTCTTTGCCGTTCCACTTAAAACCAATATCGTAGCCATTGTCTTGCTCGATCGCAATTTCGGCAGTGTGGGTAATACCTTGATAGCCGCGTAAAGAATGGGAACCATCCTTCCAAGCTACACCTAAGTCGGTGAGGGCATCTTTCAAAGATTCAATATTACGAATTTGAGTTTTAATCTGGCTAAAGTGTGACATAATACTTTGGCAGTGAGAGTAAATGAATTAAGTTGAGTTGAAAGTTACCAATCGCTGAAGGTTGCTTGAGTATTCGCAACATTATTCTGAGAAAGCACGTTGGCAGCAAAGTATTCTGAGGTTGGCTCGTGGGTAAGTACAATCCCTAGTTGCGCTTCAATAGCTGCCGTAACTTCAGCGCAAGAATTACCGACTATTCCAGTGACTTTTTCTTGTACTCGACCGTCTGGATAAATTATAAATTCTAATGTCTCCATGCTTTTGACCAACCATGTTGATTGCGGTTTTAGTCTGCTGTGCTTCTACCAAAGATAAAGCTTTTGGTCTAAGCAACAACATTTGTTCTCTATCTATAGAATCACTCGTTAAATAACTAATGTTCCATCTTCAGAAATATATGTCTCATATTTTTTACAAAAATTATTGCTTTTATAAGTGTTTGCTTCAATTATATGTAAGTTTCTCTTAACCAAGAGCATTAGTCAAGCTGAAAATATCACACTGTACCATAATTATCTCCCAAGGTATAGAGCTAGGGTATAACCTAAAGTGGGAGGCTAAAATTAAGAATAAATAGATATAAAACTCATAATTATGACTATTTATTGTCTGATAAAGTCATAAAAAGTCGAATTTGGATTATTTCTATTCGATATTTAAAATATGTCTTTGGACTGAATGATTAAACCATAAACCAGGGATTGCCTAAGTCAGCCCTCTTTTCTACTGGTTAAATATAATTAAAAAATATTTTTATTTGTCTATTTTTTGTCTATTTGTATATTTTATACTTGAATTCAAAATTATTATTTATTGGTTGTCAACTGATTGACACAAATCTTTACATTCATCATGAAGAATTTTTTTAACACTTTTTTTGATAGAAAGTACACTTGTCATTGCTGTCCACAGATTAAAACGGATTACCAATTCCCAATTCCCAATTACCAATTACCAATTACCAATTCCCAATTACCAATTACCAATTACCAATTACCAATTACCAATTCCCAATTCCCAATTACCAATTCCCAATTACCTATTCCCTAATTCTCGCTCCTCTTGTTTCCTTTCTTCATCCAAAACAAATTCTTCTGTTTGAACTATAAAGGGTAGATCGGATGCAACTAAACCACGCTTAATTCGTTCTGGTGTTTCTGAAAAAACTACGAACAAAGGATATATCGCATTAGTTCCTTCAGTTAAAATATGACTGTGACGCGAAGGCATCAGCCATTCGTAATCTTTATCCAACCATACTTGAGTTTGTCGCCATCTTTTTAAAAGATCAGAAAAATCCTCGCCGGGATGATGAATAAAAACAATAATTTCCACCCCTGTTTTAATTTTCCATTCTGGATCGCACATCAAAATTGCTAAATCACAAGGTAGACAGGTTGTTTGTGGTAAATTTGTTTCAGTTTTACGAATGCGGATAATTGGTAGAGGAATAGTAATTAAACTTTCCGAGGGACGACGTAAACTGGGAATCATTTCTAAATAAGGACGATACTGCTTTAAAAGAGTGACAGCAGCAGAGCGATCGCTATATTCGGTTAAGCTCATTTCGTAATCAGATTTTTGTACAGACATAAAATAAGTTAGGAGTTAGGAGTTAGGAGTTAGGAGTTAGGAGTTAGGGGTGAGGAGTTAGGAGTTAGGGGTGAGGAGTTAGGAGTTAGGAGTTAGGAGTTAGGAGTTAGGAGTTAGGAGTTAGGAGTTAGGAGTTAGGAGTTAGGAGTTAGGAGTTAGGAGTTAGGAGTTAGGAGTTAGGAGTTAGCATTTTGGAACATCTATTTCTTATTCCTTGTTTTAATTAAAAGTTATCAATTAACTGGTTTCTTTGATAACTGATAACTGATAACTGATAACTGATAACTGATAACTGATTATTAACCCAAGTCTTCAAAGACTTTAAACATAGGTAAATACATCGACAGTAAAATTACAGCAACCATACCACCAATAACCACAATCATTACTGGTTCTAAAACACTAGTAAGAGCTTTTACTGCTTGTTCAACTTCATCTTCATAAAAATCGGCAACTTTCATTAACATTGCATCTAATTCTCCGGTTTCTTCTCCGATGCTCATCATTTGAATTGCCATAATTGGAAATACATTTTCTTTTTGCAAAGCAATACTAATCATACCTCCTTGTTGAACTTCATTTCTTGCAGCATCAATAGCGTTGGCAATTATCTGGTTTCCTGATGTATCTCGAACAATTTCTAAAGAGGTTAAAATAGGTACCCCAGAACGAGTCAAAGAACCAAAAGTACGGCTGAATCGAGCAATAGATGATTTTTGGATTAAATCGCCGAACAAAGGCAATTTTAGAGAAAGACGGTCGATGGTTAACTTCCCAACGGGAGTTTTATAATACTGGTCAAAAGCGACTTTAACTACTACGAAAAAAGCAATAATAGCGAAAGCCCAAGCACTTGTGAGAATACCACTTATCCATAACATAAACTGCGTTAAAGCTGGTAATTCCGTTCCCAAATCTTTAAAAATATTGGCGAAAATCGGGATAAGAAAAACTGTCATAGCAACAAAGATTGTCACTGCTAAAAATCCCACAACAGTTGGATAAGACATTGCCGATTTGATTTGGTTTTGTAGTCTAGCTACATCTTCTAGTAATTTGGCTAAGCGATTAAGAACGTCATCCAAAACACCACCAACTTCACCAGCTTGAATCATGCTGACATACAAACCATCAAAACATTGAGGATGTTTCCTCATGGCATCGGAAAGATTAACACCATTTTGTACTTCACTACTGATATCTAAAAGTGCTTCTTTGAGTTTAGGATTGCTACATTGTTCAGAAAGTACTCCTAAGCTTCTGACAATTGCCACTCCTGCATTTGTCAAAGCCGCAAATTGACGGGAAAATATTGCTTTATCTTTAACCGAAACTGTAGCAAGCTTACTTTGTAATTTTGTGACATCCAGAGCATCAGCGATATCAAAACCTTTAAATTGCTGTAAGTCTTGAATTACGAAACCTTGTTGTCTTAACTGACTACGAGCTTGTGCCATTGAGTCAGCAACTATTTTTTCTTGCTTGGATTTTCCTGCTGAATCGCGAACGCGAGCGACAAAAGTTGGCATAATTTATATAGTTTAAAATTCAAAAAACAAGTTTTAAAATTTAATAATCAACAAATTAAATTACTGATTTAAACAAAAAACTTAGCACTTGTAGCATTCCATTCTCTTGAAAATTTGCGAAGTAATCTGTATTTGATAAAGTTGACTGTTGAGCGTTGAGTATTAACAGCTAACAGTCAACAAATTCAATTAATAAATACTTTTCACAAATAAAATACGATTGCTATAGTAAAAATTCTAGAGCTAACTACTAGTAATTTTGTGAGTAATTAATGTTTTGCAGCAACTTTTCCATTAGTGGGTGCTGCACCAATTAAACGTTGAATTTCATCTGGTTTAGTGGTTTTTGACATTGCGGCTTCAAAGGAAATAACTCCTGCTTTCACATAATCAGCAAGAACTTTCTCCAAAGTTTGCATTCCTAATTTTGCCCCAGTTTGAATTGCGGAATAAATTTGAGATGTTTTACCTTCGCGAATCATATTAGAAATAGCAGGAGTAATCACCATAATTTCTTGAGCCATTACTCGACCAAATTCATTAGGTTTAGGGTTTTTCTTCGGTACTAAAGTTTGGCTAAATACTGCAACTAAAGAGTTTGATAACTGTACGCGCACCTGAGTTTGTCTGTCTGCGGGAAAAACGTCGATAATTCTATCAACGGTTTGTGCTGCGGAAGAAGTGTGCAAAGTACCGAATACTAAGTGACCAGTTTCTGCTGCGGAAATAGCGAGAGAAATTGTGTCTAAATCGCGCATTTCTCCAATCAAAATAATATCTGGATCTTCACGTAAAGAACCTTTTAAAGCATTAGCAAAACTTTTTGTATCTTCACCAAGTTGACGTTGATGAATCAGACTTTTAACTGGTTCATAAACAAATTCAATCGGGTCTTCAATTGTTAAAATATGCTCTGCTTTTGTCCGATTGATTAAATCAATCATTGCTGCCAAAGTAGTTGTTTTCCCAGAGCCTGTGGGACCTGTAACTAATATCATTCCTTTGGGTTTATCACACATTTCTCGGACAATATCAGGTAAACCCAGTTTGTCAAAATTAGGAATTTTAGAACTTAATGCTCGCAAACAAGCAGCATAGGTACCGCGTTCTTTGTAAACATTGACTCGGAAACGTGCTAATCCTTTGACACCGTAAGAACAGTCTAATTCCCAAGTTTGTTCGAGGATTTTACGTTGGGAATTATTCAACATACTAAAAATTAATCTTTGACATTGATCAGCATTTAAAGCTTCATCACCGAAAGGTGTTAGTTTACCGCTAATCCGAAAATAAGGAGGTAAACCAGCGGATAAATGCATATCCGAACCTCCCAATTCAATCATTTGTTCCATCAAATCTTCAATCATCATTTCCATTTTTTTATCCCTTTATGTTTGACAGTTGACAGTGGACAGTTGACAGTTGTGATTTATCAAATTACTAACTTCTAACTCCTCACTCCTAACTCCTCACTCCTCACTCTTAACTTCTAACTCCTCACTCCTAACTTCTAACTCCTCACTCTTAACTCCTAACTCCTCACTCCTAACTCCTCACTTCTAACTCCGTTAGTCTTGAAAGCGCGATGTCATACAGTAAGGACAATCCAACCATTCTGGCTGTAATTGAGCATCGCAATTTCGACAGGTTAAACCGCTTTTACGTTTAGCTTTTAACTCTGCTTCCAAACCTGTATCGGTAAACGTTACCCGTTCTACTTCTTCAAGGGTGGTAGCTCCTTGACGTACTAAATCTAAGCTGTAAGCAAGCAGGGTTTTCATTCCTTCTTCTACCGCTGCTTCTTTAATTAATTCTGTGGGTGCTTCTTCATTGATTAAAGTCTGGATGCGTTCAGTAATTCTCATGACTTCGTAAACACCGGAGCGTCCTTTGTAACCAACACCGTGACATTTGTCACAAAGGGTATTGTTCGCTTTGGCTTCTTGAATTTGCTCTATGGTTAGAGTATTGGCTTTGTAAAAGGTAACATCAGCTTCTTGAGATGCCGATAAACCATAACGTGCGAGTTCTTGCTGAGTTGGTTTGTACTCAATACGACATTCAGAACATACACGACGCATCAGACGCTGTGCCAGAACCCCAATTAAGGAACTGGAAATCATGAAAGATTCAATACCCATTTCTCCCAAACGGGCGATCGCACCGGGAGCATCGTTGGTATGCAGAGTGGTTAATACTAAGTGACCCGTTAATGCCGCTTCAATAGCTGTTTTTGCAGTTTCTTTATCTCTAGTTTCACCTACGAGTAGTACATCAGGGTCTTGTCGTAAAAATGCCCGTAAAGCAGTACCGAAATCGAGTCCTTTTTCCCGAATTACTTGCACCTGAGTAATCCCCGGTAAACTATATTCCACCGGGTCTTCTACCGTACTGATATTAATATCGGGGGAATTTCTTTCAGCGAGGGCAGAATACAGAGATGTTGTTTTACCAGAACCAGTGGGGCCTGTAACTAGAATCAAGCCAAAAGGACGGCTAACCATGTCCTGAACAATCTGCAACGTCTCCGGGTCGGTAATTAATTTATCCAGCCCCAATTGAGTTGAGGAATTATCGAGAATCCGCAGCACTACTTTTTCACCGTAGCGACTAGGTAAAGTATTTACCCGAAAGTCTACTTTGCGTCCTTCAAACATCCGGCGGATACGTCCATCTTGGGGAAGACGACGTTCGGCGATATCTAAGTTGGCAATAATTTTGAAACGAGCTGTAATTGCGGGAATGATTTTCTTCGGTAAGGGGTCAAAAGCTTGACTGAGTACACCATCCTTACGAAAGCGAATGCGTAGATTTTCTTCCTGAGGTTCGATGTGAATATCAGAAACCGCTTCGTGTAATGCTTTGGCGAGAATTCTATTTACCAAGTTGATAATAGGGGCATCCTCAGCACCCTTCATAGCAGAGCCCAAGTCAGCCTCTGCGTCATCAGGAGCATCTTCTAAATCAAGATTATCCAGATTTTCTAAATCTTGATTAATATCGGTAAATTGTTCCTTTTCTATATGCTTTTGTTTAACAGCCATTTCATCCAAAAATTGGTTGATTAGCTGTTGATAGTCTTCTTGGGTGATCACCATTCTTTGCAACCCGAAGCCTTGGGGGCGCAAAATCCGATTCAGGTCATCGGAAGCCTCAAGATTATCTGGATCTACCATTGCTACCAACACGTAAGGAGGGTTTTGGTCTTCGTGTTTTGACAATGGAATTAGACGGTGACGACGACAAATATCCACCGGGATAAGAGTTTCAATTAAGCTTCCTACCGAAGTCGCGCCAACTTGGTTAACTTCCGGATCGAGAAATTCGACACCGTAAAGAATTTTAAGTTCAAATAGCTGTTGCTTTTTATATTCTCTAAGTAGCTCTGGCGATAGTTGTCGCCCTGCAATTGATTCGATAACCTCAGTTAAAGGTCTACCGGATTTGCGGCTTTCTATAAGTGCCTGCTTCATCTGGCTGTTATCCACAAAGCCAGATTGAACCAGTTTGTTACCAAAAGGCGAGAATTCCGATCTGACACTCAGAGCGGTACTGCGCCTTTGTTGTGACGAATAAGTCATATATTGAGATAATGGATGCTGCACAAACCTATGGTTCAAGTATTCCCAAGCAAGGGTGCAGAATTTTCATCCAAACCAAGAAAACTTAGCTAAAATTTTTTTTAAGCTCAAAAATCACCTATCCCTGGGCAAAAGGTCAAGGATTTCTAATTGAGTTTTTTGATGACTTATGCTTCTATAGGTAGCTCTTGCTTATGAACTACCGCCCATAGTAGTAATTTTGGATGTAAATGGTGTTTTTGAGAAAAAAAGTAGTAACTATAGTTTGAAATTTAAATAATTATTTAAGTGGATTTTCTAATACAGGCAGGCAATTTATAGGTACTAAATTCCTAACAATAAGCCACTAGTAAGAAAGTCATCATTCCGGTTCAGCATTTGTGATAATACATGACGGTGATACCACATAGGACAGAATATTCTGGCAAACAAATACGCCGTTTTTATCCCCCAGAGTCATTGAATGTTTAAGCTGGTATTTTATGAGGTGGTGAAAACTACCCTGTAAACTATTCCCAAATGGTTAGAGAATAATGACTGAATATTAACAGCAATGCTATTCGGTGAACAAACAGAGGTAAATCAAGTAATGAACAGCGACTCTCTACAAACAAATTCCAATATTTCCAACAGTGATGTTGACGAACAAGTCACAGCCCAAGCAAACGTAACGGCAGATCAGACTACTGTTAATACAGAAGATGGTGCAGGAGCAACCCCAGCGACAGAGCAATCAAATGCTGGTACAGCAGAAATGGCTCAAATTGAGTCATTAAAAGCCCAATTAGATGACCGTAGCAGTCAATATATGAGAATTGCGGCAGATTTTGAAAATTTCCGCAAACGCACCCTCAAAGAAAAAGAAGATTTAGAAATACAGGTGAAGCGCAATACGATTACAGAATTATTGCCAATAGTTGATAATTTTGAGCGAGCGCGAGCGCAAATTAAACCCCAAAATGATGGAGAAATGGGGATTCACAAAAGTTATCAAGGCGTTTACAAGCAGTTAGTAGACAGTCTCAAACGCTTAGGTGTTTCGCCAATGCGTCCAGAAGGTCAGCAATTCGACCCCAAAGAACATGAAGCAGTAATGCGCGAACCTACGGATGAATATCCGGAAGGAACAGTGTTAGAAGAGTTAGTACGCGGATACTTTCTTGGCGATCGCGTGCTACGTCATGCAATGGTAAAGGTGGCTGCTCCGCAAGAAGATACGTCTTCTTCAGAAGAAAATCAACTTGGGGAAGCAAGTAGTTAAGCTGTAGCCATTTAAACTAACCAAAACTGCTTGCAGTTAATCCTAATAGGCGAGCATCGCATCCCAATTAATCTAGTAACTTATCCGTGCTTTTTGTTGGCAGCGATCGTGAAAACAAATTTCTTTTTTAAAGAAATAATTTCATGAATGGAACGGACAGTTTTCCCTAGGCAACATTTTTAAGTTGCGGAAACTGTTCTCCATAGGTCGTTGTGAAAATCGCAGTTTTTGAGAATTAATCAGTAGAAAATCGATAGTTATGGGAAAAGTTATTGGGATCGACTTAGGCACTACCAATAGTTGTGTCGCAGTTTTGGAAGGTGGTCAACCCTTGGTGATTGCCAATTCAGAAGGTGGACGTACCACTCCGTCAATTGTTGGGTTTGGCAAAGGTGGCGAGCGCTTGGTCGGTCCTCTGGCAAAGCGCCAAGCAGTAACTAATGCGGAAAACACTATATTCAGTATTAAGCGATTTATCGGTCGTCGTTGGGATGATACTCAAGAGGAACGCGCTCGCGTACCCTATACCTCTATTAAAGGTAGAGACGATACTGTTGATGTGCAAATTCGCGGACGTAACTACACACCTCAAGAAGTCTCCGCGATGATTTTACACAAGTTAAAGCAGGATGCGGAAAGTTTCTTGGGGGAAGAAGTTACTCAAGTTGTAATTACTGTTCCGGCGTATTTTACTGATGCTCAAAGACAAGCCACTAAAGACGCTGGAACAATTGCTGGATTGGAAGTACTGCGAATTATCAATGAGCCAACTGCTGCGGCTTTAGCATTTGGTTTGGATAAACAGGATGAAGAACAGTTGATTCTGGTGTTTGACTTGGGAGGTGGAACTTTTGATGTTTCAATCCTGCAACTCGGTGATGGAGTCTTTGAAGTAAAAGCTACTTGTGGTAACAATCATCTTGGTGGAGACGATTTTGATAACTGTATCGTCCAATGGATGATGGAGTTTTTTTACCAACAAGAAAAAATTGATCTTTCCGAAGACAAAATGGCGCTGCAACGTTTGCGGGAAGCGGCTGAAAAAGCAAAGATTGAACTTTCAACTATGGCGAATACTTCAATCAATTTACCGTTTATAACTGCCAATGAAAGCGGACCGAAACATTTGGAAATGGAACTTAGTCGCTCTAAGTTTGAAGAACTCAGCAGTCATTTGATTGAAACTATTGTCGAACCAATGGCTCAGTCGCTCAAAGATGCAGAACTCAAGCCAGATCAGATTGACAAAATTATTCTGGTGGGTGGTTCTACTCGCATTCCGGCGGTACAAAATGCTTTAATCAAGTTTTTCGGTGGTAAAGCCCCCGACCGTTCGGTTAACCCCGATGAAGCGGTGGCGCTTGGTGCCGCAATTCAAGCCGGGGTTTTGGGTGGTGAAGTCGATAATTTATTACTTCTGGATGTGACTCCTTTATCCTTGGGACTGGAAACTTTAGGGGAAGTATTTACCAAAATCATCGAACGCAATACCACTATTCCTACCAGTAAATCCCAGATATTTTCCACAGCCGTTGATGGGCAAAACTCCGTGGAAATTCACGTCCTGCAAGGGGAAAGAGCCATGGCACGGGATAATAAAAGTCTGGGTAAATTCCTTTTAAATGGAATTCCTCCGGCTCCGAGGGGTGTACCGCAAATTGAAGTATCCTTTGAAATTGATGTTAACGGTATCCTCAAAGTCAGCGCTCAAGATAAAGGTACTGGCCGAGAACAAAGCATTCGGATTACGAATACGGGTGGTTTGAGTCAGAGCGAAGTGGAACGAATGCGTCAAGAAGCTGAAGTTTATGCCGAACAAGATCGAAAACGCTTAGAGTTGATTGAATTGACAAACCAAGCTAACACTCTCTTACACAGTTATCAATTGAATTTATCCTGTAATGCTAAGCTGATCGACGAACATCTCAAAGTTTCTATTGATGAAAAATTAGTAAAATTACAAGCTGCAATGGGAAATAGCGGCATCTCTGTCGCAGAATTCAAACAAAACTTGGATGAGTTTCAAGAAACTCTATTCGCTATTGGTGCAGAAGTATACAATCGCAGCAATACCGGAATCAACGAAGAAACAGGTGAAACAGCCAGCAATCCCGAAATTACTGAAGATACTCAAGCATCAAAAGAAGCTTTCGCATCACAATTCAACTTCGATTTTGAAGATGATAATACATTCCAAACTGATTACGAGGCTATAGATTAAGGTGAATTCGATGAGTACACACAAGTCTGGTTTTTTAAGATAAATATCTCTAAGAAGCTGACCCTTATGTTAAATTTAAACCTCTGTCACCTTGGTGGGAGAGGCTTTGTGTTGTTTATCCCATGGGAATGCAATCCGCTATTTAAATATGAGAATTTCTCGTTACCATCAAAGATGGTTTTATCTACTGATGATTTGTTAAATTGTAGAAGCAAATTTCAGTATTGCTACATCGTATTAGAATAGTTGAGATGCCGTAAAAAACTAAATGGCGGGTTTTCCACACTAAGTAGGTGCGGCTAGCCCTTCACAATTTGCTCTGCTTATTGCGCCTCCAAGTAGCACAATTGTAAGAGAGTCAGTCCCAACGGCTATTGGATTAATGTCGTCGAAATGATGACAACACCCGCACTTTCATGTTTGCTGGTGATTTTTATCAATAGTAAAGGCTAAAATCAATAATTAATAATAAAACTTAACTTTCTGCCTTCTACCCGACCAATGACTGCATATTAGCTGCCAACATTTTAACTTTTACCTTTGCTATATGGCTCGCGACTATTATGAAATTCTGGGTGTCTCTCGTGACGCCGACAAAGAAGAAATGAAAAGTGCTTACCGCCGCTTAGCCCGGAAATATCACCCAGATGTGAATAAAGAACCGGGAGCGGAAGAGCGGTTCAAGGAAATCAACCGCGCTTATGAAGTGCTTTCAGAACCCGAAACCCGCGCTCGTTACGACCGTTTTGGAGAACAAGGAGTATCCGGTGCTGGTGCTGCTGGCTATCAAGACTTCGGCGATATGGGTGGTTTTGCGGATATATTTGAAAGCATTTTTAGTGGCTTCGCTGGAGGAACAGGTCAGTCCCAACGACGACGCAGCGGACCAGTTAGGGGTGATGACCTGCGTTTGGACTTAAAGTTAGATTTTCGCGAAGCGGTATTCGGGGGTGAAAAAGAAATTCGCATTTCCCACCTAGAAACTTGCGACGTTTGTAGTGGTTCTGGTGCTAAACCCGGTACTCGTCCTCGGACTTGTTCGACCTGTAGCGGTTCTGGTCAAGTTCGCCGCGTCACTCGAACTCCTTTTGGCAGCTTTACCCAAGTTTCGACTTGTCCCACCTGTAACGGACAGGGGATGGTAGTTGAAGATAAATGCGACGCTTGTGAAGGTAAGGGTGCAAATCAAGTTACCAAGAAACTGAAAATTACCATTCCTGCGGGGGTTGACAACGGTACTCGGTTACGCATATCCAACGAGGGAGATGCTGGAACGCGGGGTGGTGCGCCTGGAGATTTATATGTTTATTTATTCGTAAATGAAGATGAAGAATTCCAGCGTGATGGTATTAATGTACTTTCAGAGCTAAAAGTTAGCTATCTGCAAGCAATTTTAGGGTGCCGTTTGGAAGTAAGTACTGTAGATGGTCCGGTAGAAATGATTATTCCGCCGGGAACTCAGCCCAATACAGTGATGAAATTGGAAAATCGCGGCGTTCCACGTTTGGGAAATCCCGTTAGTAGGGGCGACCATATGATTACAATATTGATTGATATTCCGACAAAAGTCACACCCGATGAAAGAGAATTGCTCGAAAAACTCGCTAAAATTAAGGGAGACCGTACCGGAAAGGGCGGTTTAGAAGGATTCTTGGGAAAATTATTTAACTAATAATGAGTGTATCTTCACTTTCAACTCCTGATGCTCAGCTTGATCTACGGGGAACTCCTTGTCCGATTAACTTTGTGCGAACAAAGATTCGTTTGCAGCAAATGTCACCGGGAGCCTTATTAGAAGTCTGGTTAGATCCAGGAGAACCGATTGAGCAGGTTCCCGATAGTTTAACAATGGCGGGTTATCAAATCGAAGAAATTTCCGACTGTTCTGGGTATTTTTCTTTATTAGTACGCCGTCCACTGAATGCAAAATGAACGGTGAAGCATCATTAACAAATTCCGGACAGTTGTTAGGTACAGTCGTTGCTGTGCAAGCTAATTTTTACCGAGTGCAACTCGATCAAAAGGACAAGGATATAGGAGAATTTTCTTCTAATCCCCTGTTGCTTTTGTGTACCCGCAGAACTCGTTTAAAAAAAATTGGCCAGCAAGTGACAGTTGGCGATCGCGTTGTTGTAGAAGAACCAGATTGGACTGATGGTAGTGGCGCGATCGCCGATGTATTACCCCGAAAAAGTCAACTCGACCGTCCGGCGATCGCCAATGTCAATCAAATATTACTGGTGTTCGCTGTTACAGACCCTCCTTTGGAACCCTATCAACTCAGCCGCTTTTTAATCAAAGGAGAGTCAACGGGTTTAGATGTAATTTTATGCTTGAATAAAAGCGATTTAATTAGCTCTCAAGAGCAGGCAGAAATTAAGCAACGTCTGAATAGTTGGGGTTATGAACCCATATTTATCAGCCTTTATGAAGGTATAAATATTAACAATTTAGAAAAAAATCTCAGCGGTAAAATTACTGTGGTTGCGGGAGCTTCCGGCGTTGGGAAATCAAGCTTAATCAATACTTTGATTCCAACAGCTAATTTACGGGTAGCATCGGTTTCAGGTAAATTAGCTCGCGGAAGACACACCACTCGTCACGTAGAACTATTTGAACTTCCCGGAGGTGGTTTACTCGCAGATACTCCGGGTTTCAATCAACCAGATTTAGATTGTACTCCCGAAGAACTAGTAAATTACTTCCCAGAAGCAAGAGAAAGATTAAAAAACGGTAGTTGTAAGTTTAGTAACTGCTTGCATCGAGATGAACCCGATTGCGTAGTAAGGGGAGATTGGGAACGCTACGAAGATTATTTACAGTTTTTAGAAGAAGCAATCGAGCATCAAACTTGGCTCAAACAGCAAGCCGATCCAGAATCTAATCTGAAATTAAAAAGTAAAGGAAAAGGGCGGCAACAATATGAGCCAATGTTAGAAAGTAAGAAATATCGCCGCGTTTCTCGGAAGAAGCAGCAACAGACATTGCAGGAATTGTATAAAGAAAGTGAAGATTAAGATTAGGTTAAAGGTTAAAAGTTAGAGGTCAAAGGTTAAAACTCGTAACAACCAACAACTAACAACCAACAACTAACCTTGAATTTAAAATCTAATTAGTAACCATAGCTAAGGAATAACCATAAAGTCTTAAAATATTGTTAACTTCTGACTAACCGGAAGTATTTCTTCTGCGGGTAAAACCCCTTGCAGGCTTTGTTTATTGAGCCATACCTGATAAGGGTGTCGGACAAAAACTTTCTGCCTTCCGGAGGGATGCTTCTGTCTAATCAAAACTATCGATATATAAGTCCCGATCGGAATTAATATTATGTCTACTGGCTACGTTGCACTTGTACTTCACGCACATTTGCCTTTCGTTCGTCACCCGGAAAGTGACTATGTACTAGAGGAAGAATGGCTTTATGAAGCAATCACGGAAACTTACATTCCTTTACTACGAGTCTTTGAAGGCTTGAAGCAGGATGGTGTTGATTTCAAAATCACCATGAGTATGACACCACCTCTGGTTTCAATGCTGCGCGACTCATTACTGCAAGAACGCTATGATGAACACTTAGCGAAACTACAAGAACTAATAGAATTAGAAATCGAACATAATGCTCAGAATGGTCACGTTAAATATTTAGCCGAGTATTATCAAGGCGAATTTAAGGCTACTAGAGAATATTGGGAACGGTATAAAGGGGATTTGGTAACTGCTTTCAAGCAATTCCAAGATTCTAATAATATTGATATCATTACCTGTGGTGCAACTCACGGTTATTTACCGTTAATGAAAATGTATCCCCAAGCGGTTTGGGCGCAAATTCAGGTAGCCGTAGAGCATTACGAAGAAAATTTTGGTCGTCCACCCAAAGGTATTTGGTTGCCGGAATGCGCTTACTTTGAAGGTTTGGAGCGGATGCTGGCGGATGCTGGATTGCGTTATTTCCTTACTGATGGACATGGTATTTTGTATGCTCGTCCTCGTCCTCGGTTTGGTACTTATGCCCCTATTTTTACGGAAACTGGTGTTGCAGCCTTTGGACGCGATCATGAATCTTCTCAGCAAGTTTGGTCTTCTGAGGTTGGTTATCCCGGTGCTGCGGAATATCGGGAATTTTATAAAGATTTAGGCTGGGAGGCTGAATATGACTATATCAAGCCTTTTATTATGCCCAACGGTCAGCGTAAAAATACGGGGATTAAATATCACAAAATTACTGGTCGTGGTTTAGGACTTGGAGACAAGCAGCTTTATGACCCCTACTGGGCAAGGGAAAAAACCGCAGAACACGCTTCTAACTTTATGTTCAACCGCGAGCGTCAAGTTCAACATCTCCACGATATGATGCAACGTCCTCCTATTGTAGTTTCTCCCTATGATGCGGAGTTGTTTGGGCATTGGTGGTACGAAGGTCCTTGGTTTATCGATTATCTCTACCGCAAGTCTTGGTTTGATCAAGGAACTTACGATATGACTCATTTATCGGATTACTTACGAGCTAATCCGGTTCAACAAGTTTGTCGTCCTTCTCAGTCAAGTTGGGGACATAAGGGTTTTCACGAGTATTGGTTGAATGAAACTAATACGTGGATTTACCCACATTTACACAAAGCTGCCGAACGGATGATTGAGTTATCAAATCGAGAAGCAGAAGATGAGTTGGAATCCAAAGCTCTCAATCAAGCCGCACGGGAGTTACTTTTAGCACAATCTTCTGACTGGGCGTTTATTATGCGGACGGGAACGATGGTTCCTTATGCTGTCAGAAGGACTCGTTCTCATTTGATGCGATTTAACAAGCTTTACGAAGATATTAATATCGGTAAAATTGACAGCGGATGGTTGGAGAAAGTTGAATATATGGACAATATTTTTCCCAACATTAACTATCGAGCTTACCGTCCTTTGTAATCACATGATTTAATCCGTGAAAGTTGTAGGGTGGGCATTGTCCACCTTATATTTAGGGTTTGCTCAATGACAGAAAAAGACCCAAATGTCAATCGTCCAACGGTAACTAGAAGAAGAAGCTGTAAAGCTTTAATTCTCCGTGGGGTAAGAAGTTGGGTTTTTACGATAAATAAAGTTAAATTTTTCCGAGGAAAAAACTATAAGTTACCATTGTCGCTCTACATCATACAAATCGAATTTTGTATCAGCACTGACGATTTTAATTTCTTCTGCGATCGCTTGAGCAATCAATAGCCGATCAAAAGGATCGCGATGATTTAAAGCTAAATTAGCAACTACTGCAAGATGCTTGAGTTTCACAGGAAGAATTTCAATACTATTAAGTATGATTTGTTGGGGAATAAATGTTTCGTAAGTATCTGGTAGGGTAAGTTTTTTTAGGTTGACTTTAATGGCAATTTCCCACAGACTGGCAATACTAAGCAATAAATCGACATCAGATTCTAATACTTCAACAGCATTACGGCTGAGTTCCTGACTGTCGTTGATAAACCAGAGAAAAGTGTGGGTATCGAGGAGTATTTTCATTACATATACTCTTTAAAATCCTCTAATGGCTCGTCAAAATCTGGAGCCATCCAAATTTGTGCTTTAGCGCTTCCTCTTTGTCTTCGTTGACAATGAGGGGAAAATTGAATCAATTTTAAGATGGGTTGATTATCACGAGTAATGATTATTTCCTCACCTTGTAAAGCTGATTGTAAAAGTTGTTTAATTTTGGCTTGAGCCTCAGTTATGTCAACCTGATGCATTATAATATCTGACCTGGGCGTTGTTTTATTTTTAGAATAGCAACATTTGCTGTAATGGGCAGAGCATATTTTCTGGTAAATTTGCTAAGTCTTGGCAACCGCAGCCCCAATCCATAATTCCAATGCAACATCCTCCAAGTTTTGCCCATCAGCTTCAATCATCAGGGAAATGACACTAATCTTACTGAAAGACCAAAACAACCCCGCTTCAAGTAGATAGGGTTCGTTGGTTTCTGCGTGTATGCGGAAGTCGTACAAGGAGTAATCACGACAACCTAAAGCGATATGTGCCTGCTTGGCTGCATCTGTGAGTTTCTCAAATAACTCTGGTGTGACATTGGCTGGACATATTCGCTTTGTTGCTGTATTTTGATTTTGCTTGCTGGGTGTTCCGTCCGATTCAAGCTCAAGTTTATCGTGTACAGTCCTGATGGAATGTTCTTGAGTGAACAAATACTCTACCATCGGCGGTACCCATAATTCCCCTCCACGCTCGATTACAGCCACACGCAGTTCTCTTCCAGGGATGTAATCTTCAACCAAAATAGTCTCGTCAAATTCAAACCCAATTTGTAATGCTTCCGCGATTTGTTCTTGATTCCAAACCAAGCTCATCCCCAAAGAGTTGTCTTCCGAGTTTGGTTTGACGATAAATGGGGGTTGCATCGTGAGGATGTCCCCTTGACGCAGTTGCTGTGCTTTAGCTACGCGGACACCAGATGCAGCTACAATGCTTCTTGTGTGAGCTTTATTAGTTGCGAGTGCTGTACAGCAGGATGGGGAACCTACAACGGGTAAGCCAAGGATATCCTCGAAGAATGCTCGAAAAGTAGTCATCCCAGGAAAACAGAACATATGAGGAACTACTACATCGATATCAGGTAGTTGAGAAATCATATCCTGGAGTGACATCTTCTCTGACATGGATTCTAAGGATTTTCCTAATTGCCAAAGACCGTCGAGATGTACGATCGCATAGTAGCTGCTGACACCAATGGGTTGTATGACTTCCTTTACATATATTATTGACAGGTTGTAGTAAAACTGGGAGACACGAGAACCCGCGAGGTGCAACACTCGTAATCGGGTTATCCCGTTTGAATTAGGTAATGCAGTGGAATTATTTAGTAATGGTTTGTGAGGTAAAATTTGCATTTCAAGTTATACGTAATATGTTCAAGATTTACACAAGACAAATAATTTAAATGTTTATAAAAAAACGATAAAATTAGATTTAACTATTAATATTTATCAATTATAAATAAATAGAAAGAAATCATTGATAATTTGTGTTGCATAAATGCTGTTTGGAGACATTAAACTCCCAATACATTCAGAGGAAAAGATAAATTAATCTCCACCCATTTGTACGAGTTTTCCAATATTGAAATCTATTCTTGTCCAATTTTTGAATTTAAACAAATTTTTCAACAATAACAAGGGAATTTGCCAATGATGCACCATTAAAAATGGTAAAGAATCGTCAAATTTATAAATTGCGTCAGTACCTCTAAATATATTCTTAATCCAATTCCCCAATTGCTCAAAAGAACGAATTTCATTTAGTCGCCAAACTTCATGATAAGTCCAATAAGTCGGTTTACTATTAGGTAGTGCTTTTAAAGGTTCCGTTATTGGTTCTTTACTCAAATAAGCATCGGCTGCTTGTTGCAATTGGTCGTGAAATATGGTAATCGCAGAATGAGTCCGGGGATTACATTCAATTGCATATACTGTACCATCTTCAGCTTCAATAAAGTCAAAAGAAAGTTGTCCGGTAACTCCCAATTCTTTGATAAAGTGCGTTACCCATTCGCGGATTTTTGGATGTTCTACGTTTTCGTAATTGACTTGAAAAGCTGAAGATTCACAACAACAATGCAGTCTGACTACACCATCCCTAACTGTACTATGAGTACAGTATTCTTTGCCAGGAATAAACTCCTGCATTATCCAAGGCTTTTGGGGACTAATTGGTAAACTTCTCACGAAAGCTGCGGTTTGTTCTGGAGTATCACAAGGAAGCTTGGTTAAATCCAAACGTCTCACGGAGTCATAAGGAATGCTTTTTATTATATATTTACGTGATTCCCCAGAGAAGTCAAAATTTAAAACTTGTTCGGGAGAAGTTATTTTAAAAGACTTAGGAACCAATAAACCAAAACTTCGCGCTTTTTCACTAAAAGCAAATTTATCATCAAGCATTTCACAAGTAGCAGCGTCTAAGTGGAACACCTCACAATATTCAGATAAACTGGGTTTTGCTAAAGCATCATAGTAGCTAGCAACTGGACTTGTTACCGGAATATAAATATCAATCTTTTCTTGATTAACAATGTCGATTAAAGCTTGGGTATAAACTTGTAAATTTTCCTGGGGAACGGGAGTTGTATAGAACTTATCTACAGCCTGAGAAAAACGATGACCTGATAGCCAATATTTATTAGTTTCTGTTAAGACTACTTTATGTCCTGCGGCATGAAAACATCGAGCCAATTGTAATGCTTTAGTCATTTTTCCACCACTAATCAGAATATTTTTCTTTTCAGCAGGTGCGACTGTTTTCTGTGTGATTTTAAATGCACTGATTAAGATGTTTATAAACAAAGATATTAAAACAATTGTGGCATTAATTGGTAGTACTAATAAAAGTAAAATTAGAGTAGCCAAATTTTTTATAAAGGCAACAAAACGCATTTTTAAAGAAACTGGAGACGTTGCAATTTGAGAAGAAGAAACAGAAATAGATTGTGTCATTGTCGAAGAATAAATTATCAACTTTGTAAATATAAAAATTTTGTAGAGACGTTGCATTGCAACGTCTCAAACAATATGAAATGATCATTTCATATTCAAAAACCCGACTTCTGTAGTTTAAGTTTTTTAATTCCTAACTTTCTAACCTCCGGATGATGCTTAAACCATCTCTTACTGGTAAAAGTACCTGTTCGACACGTTGATCGGCTGCGACGATACGGTTAAAATCGGCGATCGCCTTTCCATTAGCTGTACGTTCTGCTTCACTCAGATAAGGCTGTCCCTGAAGCAATGTATTATCAACACAGATAAATCCGGATGGGGCTAGCAAGTTTTTTTCTAAGAGGATGTGGAAATAATCTACGTAGCCAGCTTTGTCTGCATCAATAAACACGAAGTCAAATGACTCTCCTGCCGCCGCTAATTTATCCAAAGTTTCTCGTGCTGGACCGATTTCAACTTGAATTTTCTCACCGTGGGGAGATTCGCGAAAAGCTGCTTTCCCGAACTCTGCTGTATAAGCATCGACTTCACAAGCAATCAATTTGCCGTCTGCGGGTAATGCGGATGCCATTGCTAGGGCAGAATAACCCGTAAACATACCGATTTCTAGTACTCGTTTGGCTTTGGTCATGTAGATGAACATTTTCAAGGTTTGTCCTTCAATGTGACCGGAAAGCATTTCTTGTTCTAGTGCAATTACGGTTTCCCCTTTGTCAAAGCGGTTACTCCACTCCTCACGGGCTGTTTTGTCAGCGAGAGCTTTTAAAGCTGCCGATTCAGAAGTTGTACATTGTTCTAAATAAGGGTCTAAACCCGATGCTAAACGTGAAACAAAGTCAAGTTTTTGTTGAATTTCTCCTGGGAGTGTTTGCTTATTCAAGGCTTGCACAAGTGCTTCTAATTCCTGCGCTAGTATTCCCAAAGGTGTAACAGGTCTAGGGACTGGTTTATTAACAAGGCTTTTCATTAATTTTCACTCCCTACAAGTTCCGCTTCTGATTCGGAATAAACCGGGTAAACATCTACACCATCACCACCACGAGGGAACTTCTGACAAATCTTTTTATGTTCTGCTAATCCTTCAGCTAATTCTTTACGAGTTAGGTCGTTGACAAAGAAGCATTCACCGATTGGTTTAGGCATTGCAGCCCTTTGCTTACCATCTCTTGTCAGAGAAATGGACTCTGTAGCTTCCCATAGCAATTCTTCTTGCAATAAAGGATGGTCGAGAGAAAGTCCAATTCGGCTCATTGTTCCTAAAATACGGTCTCGATCTGATTCGCTAATATAGCCCCTAATCCCAGCAATTGTTGCAGATAAAGCCATGTCGATATTGACTGCATGACCATGGAAAATAGGTACGCAGGGTGCTAATTCCAGAGTCGGACTCCAACTGTGACCGTAGGCTATAACTCTGTCTAGGTCTAACTCGTGGAGGTTAGGTACTTCATACTCCAACATTTTTTTGATGGCTTTATAAGTCACAACACGGGCAACTTCTTTAATTTCCTCTGTTGCATCAATGTTGCCGAAGTGGGTACGAAGCAGTTCTTCTCCGTATTTATCGAGTAAATCAAATACTTCTTTATGACCGACTACGGCAATTTTGACCAATTCTGCCATGCCGTTGCGTACTTGATCTGTAGGTAAGGTTCCCAAAAATGAAAAATCCAAAAATACCTTGGATGAAGCGTGGTAAGCACCCAAACGATTTTTCAGCTTTTTATGGTTTACCGCTACTTTGATAGCAACACTAGCGTCAATCAAACCAATCAAAGTGGTAGGAATGCGAATATAGTTACTACGACGACGGTAAGCAGAACAAGCGAAACCCGCAACATCTGTTACTAATCCACCACCGATTACCAAAACAGGCTCTTTACGAACTAGTTTAAAGTCAGCGAATGCATCGACAATCTTCTCGAAAGTTTGGATTGTTTTATTCGGTTCGGTGATAGTTACGGGAAAAACAGTTACGTCGATATCGTAATACTCGAAATACTGTTTCATTTTGTTGCCGTAGTGCTTGTAAACGTTAGAATCTACTACGGCTAAGCAGCGACCAAATTTTTGATAACACTCTGCCAATTCTGGATTTTCCGTGTTAAAAACTCCATCTACATAGACGAGACTATACTCAATCTTTTCGTAAGCTTCGATATGAAAAGCGGATTCAGTAGCTTCTAACTTTGACTGAACAATACTCATGGTTGTTGACCTAATGGTGATAAAAAATTTTTACTTGTAAATGTGCGTTCTCTTATCTACCTGGAGCGGTAAATTATGCAGAGATTTATTGTCTGGAATTGGGAATAGTCAATTACCTCTAAATTAATTTAAATAAGAGGTTTTTTGCTCATCTTAGTGCATAAGTACTAAATAAAATAGTTAAGTTATCTCAACTAAGAAGCTTGACTTGCACTTAGTTGAATAACCATTATTAATATCCAGCTTTACCATCCTCAAGTCGCCAAATACATCTCAACTCTGAAAACTGAATTTTACTAATGCCAAAACACAAATTCACTCGTTTTTACTCAAGTGCAATATTCACAATTATCAAAATCATAGTGGCGATCGCAAGAAAGCAAGCTCATTGCTATGGCGATAGTTGAATTTATCCACTACTGACACTAATTTATTTAATCCTCCGAAGTTGTCTCCGGCTTCAAATATCGGAAAATACCTATCGTGACAAAAAGTTCCTCTTGAGGATCTCCAGGTTTATGCTTGAGATTGCAACCTAGATTTACATTCAAGGAAGGGTCTGATGGATTATTGATTATTGCAGACTTGGACATTCCTTTTCAACCTTGAAGCTAGACATTAACGAATACTTTAACTAATCACTGTTGCAAAAAAATATAGCTCCCATCAGAAGGTTCGATCGGATAATACCATCTGCTGGTTAAATAAGCATGATTCAAAAAAAATACTTTGCTTTCTTGCAAATAAATTACTACAATCAATAACTAGCTCATAGCTGAAAACCTATAATTTTTACGCGCTTCACATAACTGGGAGCAAAGCTCGATATTCTGTATAATACCGCAATTCTCCGGAACAATACAAGAGGCTAAAGTTGACCCCAGGAATAAAAAAAAAATTATCAAGATAGGTTGTTTGTTAACTTATGTTGTTAATTTTCACTTTATCAAAAATTGGATTAAAATTTTCAACTTTTTTTGTGAATCAGAAAATATTTTTCAGATGCCGTGTTAAAAGCAGCTGAATCAAACTATTGCAATAGTCTAAGGTATAGATTATCTCACTCTTTAGACTGATTTTCTCTGATTTATATTTATAAATATTTCAACCACTGAAAATATTCAATGATTTTTAATTAGATAATTGTCGGGGTTCAATTAAATAAAGTGGATGGTTATAATTGTCTAAACAATATATAATATCAGAATTTAGACTGTTTTTTGATTTTAATTGTAATTTTAAAATTAAAAATGATTTTGGGAAATACTAACATTCAGAAGTCGGGTTTTTCGGATAAATATCTGTAAGAAAAGAGAGCTATCATAAAAACCCGACGAATCACCTCACTCCATTCTCCCAACAACCTAAAAAAAAGACAGGTGTTTAACCTGTCCTAAACTTGTGTTCAAATCAGCAACTCAAATTTACGAGTAGTATTAAAAGTTCATTTCAGCGGCTTGAACTTTCTCAACCTGCTTCTTCTTAAGGACAAGCATGATTTGAGCTAGCATTACAAGAGCGATAAATGCCATCAACCATCTAACTCTGCCAGCACTTTGCAGTACTATCTCTGTATCGTCTTGACCAAAACCACCCACATTGGGATTGTTGGTTAAAGCTTCACCAGCTTCTACTGTTTGTCCTTCAGAAACAATTAATTGTGGTCCTGCGGGAATGGTAGTAGTGACGGTTTCACCCGCTGGGGTTTGAATGTCTACAGTATATTTTACGCCACCAAAATCATCTTCTTCTTGAGCAATTTTGGTAATTGTACCAGCAGCTTTAGTTACGAAAATGTTATTATTGCTATTTTCGCCGGTAGGGTAAACTTGTCCGCGTCCTCGGTTTCCACCAACGTGAACGGCGTATTTACCGAACTGGATATTTTTATCCGTTGCGGGGTTTGGAGAAAGAACTGGAAAAACAATCTCTTGATACTGTTCACCAGGAAGCGGGCCGACTAAAAGAATATTATCCTGCTCTTCGCTGTAAGGCTGGAAGTAAACATCTCCAACTTCCTCTTTCAATTCTTCGGAAATCCGTTCGGGAGGAGCAATTTTAAAGCCTTCGGGTAACATCAGGACGGCTCCAACATTTAAGCCTACCTTAGAACCGTCAGCACCTACTTGTTGGATGCTGGTATCGTAAGGAATTTTAACAACCGCTTTAAATACGGTATCTGGTAGAACTGACTGAGGAACTTCTACATCAGTAATCTTGGCAGCCAAATGACAATTGGCACAGACAATCCGTCCTGTAGGTTCTCTAGGAGTTTCTGGATAGCTTGCTTGCGCCCAAAAAGGGTAAGCTGCTGCTGCTTGAGGAAGTGCTAAATCACTGGTGAAGAAAAATGTCACCGTGGCGATCGCCACCAGCAATGTTCTCGAAATCGCCTTAAATGCTCGATTTAACCTTGTGGTACAAGTATTTCTCATCTCTCGTTCGGAATTCATGGGTAATTAGTCATCAGTTCTAGCTAAAGAAGAATGACCAGGTAAGTTAGATAAAAGCAAACAATCACTAGTTATCACAAATAATCTTTATCAGTTTGTATTGCGTATCAAAGATAAATCAACCACTGATAACTGATAACTGATAACTGTTTAAGCCCACCAAGGTTCTTCATCAGTGCGGAAGTCAGTTTCAGTCCAAGGAGTAAGCACCATTTTGTCGTCTTGTACTACTACATGACTTAATGCTAAAGACAGCGGTGCTGGACCCCGGACTACCTTACCAGTAGCATCATACTGGGAACCGTGACAGGGACACTTAAATTTATTTTCAGCAATGTTCCAAGGTACGACGCAACCCAAGTGAGTACAGATAGCGTTGATGCCATAATCTTGAACTGATTCTTTGCTGTCTACCACGATATAGGTAGGGTCGCCCTTTAACCCCTGTACCAAAACGCGATCGCCAACATTATGTTTGTCCAAAAACTCAGAGACTACAACAGTATCACCTAGTTCGTTTTTCGCGGTGGTACCACCACCAGCGCCACCACTCGAAGGAGGAATAAAATACTTGATAACGGGATACAATACTCCCAGAGCGACTCCGGTAACAGTTCCAAAAGTCAGAAGATTCATGAATTGACGACGACCCATATCGGGTACATCAGTTGATTCAGAGAATTGAGCCATAATCTACTTCAAGGTTGTTTTTGTTAATTTTTTTGACTTGAGTTCTGTAAATTGAGAAACTCTTGTCTAGTATGCCCATGCCCCATCTCAATGTCAGATCATCTTTTTTGAAGATTTTCTCACATTCTGTTTTCTAGCATTACATTTCTTTATGTTCTTATCATACTGGAGTTACGGAACTTCACATCATTACTAAATGTAAAATATCCGAAAATAAAGCAATGACAGGACAAGAACTACGTCAAATATTACTTGATAAGTGGGGACGTTCTTATGATGTCCAGTTGCGAAGGACTCAAGGCAAACTATTTCTACAGGTAATGTGGAAATATTTGGAGCAAGCTTCGTTTCCCTTAAATCAAACTGAGTACCTAGAACATTTGGATAGTATTGGCAGTTATCTTGATGGGATGGGTGGAAGCCAGCAGGTACGAGAGTTTATTCAGGAAACGCGAGAACGTCCGCGACTTGGCAAAGCTGTGAGTGTGCCTTTGGATTTAGGTGAGCGCACTTCTGAATGGATATTATAGCTTTTAAGTCCACCCATAGCTAGAGCATTTTTTCTCAATACAAATTAATGTAATTGGTAATTGGTAATTGGTAATTGGTAATTGGTAATTGGTAATTGGTAATTGAGGTGTTAAAACTATGAAATTAGAAACTTGGGAAAACAAAGTTCTCGCAAATTATCTTGATGGTGTAAGGTTAATCCAAATTCCGGCATCTCGAAAGAAGCGTTTGGTTATACTTCGATGGTTGGTGAGAAAGTTTGAAGCTGATTTAATTTATCAAGAATCTCAGGTGAATGATATTATTAGCATTCACCATTCAGATTATGCAACTTTGAGAAGGGAGTTGATTAGCTACCAATTTATGGAGCGAGAAAATAATTTATACTGGCGTAACCCAGCTTCTTTATGGAAATCAGAACATGAAATTATGCAGCGAAAAATTGATAAATCAATAAATCATAAAACTCTTTGACCCACAGCGACATCTCTATCTGGTTGAATTAACACTACTCCACCATCATCAAGTAATACGCCTAAAACCAAAACTTCAGACATAAAATTGGCTATTTGACGGGATGGAAAGTTAGTTACAGCTAATATTAATTTATCTAGTAAATCTTCTGTTTGATAAAGTTTGGTAATTTGGGCGCTGGATTTTTTGACTCCCAAATCACCAAAGTCTATCCATACTTTGTAAGCTGTTTTTTTTGCTCTCGGAAAATCTTCTACTTTAATAATTTTTCCGACACGAATTTCTACTTTTTCAAAATCTTCGTAGCTAATTTGCATTATTTACCGATTAACTTAACTAAACCAATTCCACCAAAGTATAATCCTAAAACTGCTCCTGCTAAAAGACTTTGGGTCAGTGGATCTGTGGAAGGTGTAAGAACGGCTCCTAAAACTACCGCTCCCATAATTACCAAACGCCATCCTGAAAGCATCATTTTAGAAGAAACAATTCCTAAAGCACCAAGTAATAGTTGAATAACAGGAATTTGAAAGGCTAAACCAGTACTAAATAGTAGCAATAATACAAATTCAAAATATTTATCAATTGACCAACTTTGTTCAACTACATCCGCACCATAGGTGATAAAAAAATTCAAAGCTGCGGGAATTAATGCGAAATAAGCAAATACCAATCCCGATATAAAAAGTACAGTAGAACCCATAAATACGGGTATGAGTAAACGACGTTCCCGTCGAGTTAATCCCGGTAATACAAATTGAGCGATTTGGTATAAAACAAATGGGCTAGCTAAAACTAAACCTGTATAACCCGCGACTTTAATCGATACGAAAAAATATTCTCCGGGAGCTAGTTGAAGAAATTTTACTCCTTTGGCTGGTATTTCGAGTAATTGGACAATTTGCTTGACGAAAACAAAACACGCGATCGCGCTTAGCACGACGACTATCAGCGAATAAAAAATCCGTTCTCGTAATTCTTCTAAATGGTCAAATAGCGACATTTCTACTTCACCAGGTAATTCATCGAGAATATCTGGTGAAGTCGCTTCCATGTCGATATCTGTTGTTGTAGTGGTTTCTGCTTTTGGGGAACTAGTCATGTTAATTATCAATTATCAGCTGTTAATTATAAGTATAAGTTTAGAGTTAAGTATAGAATATTGAGCATAAGCCATGACGCATGGGCAATAGATAAGCTGTTCCACATTTAATTTGCAATACAGTAGCAAGCTTTTCGGCTTACACTACAAGTCTCATAAGTTTTTTTGACGGGCTACTCCTAACTCCTAACTGATTTTTTCCGGTTTTTGAAAATTTGCTCTGGATAAGTTATCAGGAAAGTGCAAAGGTCTGTTTGTTAAAGAGGGAATCTACTATGGTGTAACCTACAATTCTACTTGAGGTTGAGGTTAATGATGCATAGTAAAGTTTGTTGCGCCATGTTGGTATTACCTTTTATCGGATGGAATGCGGTTGGTAGTTTTGCGAATAGTAATGGTTTACAACTTTTTGATCGGGAAGTTTCTCAAATTACTAATGTTGTTAGTGGTGGAAACATTATTCAACCATATTTAACGATATTTAAAATATCGGCTAGAGATGACCGAATTAAAGATTGTCTTCGTTCGGGAAACTGTAAAAATTAATGCAGTATTATTTTTTATTCTCAGTTAACGTCTTTATATCATAATTTTTCTTGTCTAAGTAATTAGAAAATGGTTGGTTTATTTAAATATTTTTATTTATATAAACGAAAATGTACTTAGATAATGATACTCAATTTTGATTATTCATAAAATAATTTCAACACCTTCATTTAAATTTTGCACCGGGAAAATCCAAAAATAAGGGTGAATCATACCATTATAAATAATTAGAACAGAATGATATCGTCAGTTTTTGATCTAATCATGATTTTTATCATGGACAGAGTTGATTAAAATCAACTAAATTTGATTTTTTAGCTTCTTGATGACAATACATAGCAGTTCTAAATGATTTGTGAAATTATTCAGTAGTGCGAGCATCTTGCTCGCTAACGGCTACCAGCGAGCAAGATGCTCGCACTACAATTCTAAATATTAATTGATATTTCCTACAGATAATACTTGATTGGTGATGTTAAAGAAGAAACATTGTTATTAATAGAAATATGTTCAGGAAAAAGTTGGGTTTTTACAAAATTTATCTTGCTTTACATATATTTAAGGTAAAAAAACTGACTACTTAATGATTCGTTCTTACAAGGTTTTATTTAAGTTTTTTCTCTACTCAAAAAAACAGATATTTCTGTAACTAATTTATCCAAATATTCGCAAAATACAAATTAATTATAAATCCGGAATTGTACATTTATAATTTGTATTTAGAGTGAAAATAATTCGACAACGAAAATTATTACCATGTGATAAATCTCGTCTTTCAAATAAAGCGAGCTGCCGTCTTTTATGCTTCTAAACTTAGAAAGATTTTATCAAGCGTGTAATCCGAGCCAACCTCTAGTAATGGGAGATGCTGATGCTCGACGATATTATATCGATTTTGCTTCGGTAAGAGGCGGAAAAATTATTGAAGCCCTAGGACGGACTATTATTAGAATATCACCGGATACACCCACTACTCAACTTTTTACCGGACATATTGGCTGCGGTAAATCTACAGAATTACTACGATTAAAAGCGGAATTAGAACTGAATAAATTTCACGTAGTCTACTTTGAATCCACCCATGTGTTAGAAATGGTGGATTTAGATGTTACCGATATTTTTTTGGCGATCGCAGGACTTGTTTCTGAAAGTTTGGAGAAGATAAAAATTCGTTTGAAGCCGTCATATTTTACCAAGCTATTCAGTGAAATTGTTGATTTTCTCCAAACACCAATTGATTTAGAATTAGAAGGTGAACTATCTATAGGAATTGCGAAAATTACCGCGAAAACCAAAGAAAGTCCGCAGTTACGAAGACGATTGAGGGACTATCTAGAACCACGAACTTTAAATATTTTGCATTCGATCAATAATGAATTATTAAGACCTGCTAATAAGGAACTTCAAGCTAGAGGTAAAAAAGGATTGGTAGTGATTGTTGATAATCTCGACCGTGTAGCAATTAGACCTTTACCATCGGGACGTTCTCTACCGGAATATTTATTTATCGATCGCGGTGAACAATTACGCAAACTCAATTGTCATATAGTTTATACAATCCCTTTGGGATTAACTTTTTCCAACGACAGCGCTCAATTACAGCATCGTTTAGGTGGTGGTGTCGCGCCAAAAGTTTTACCAATGATACCAGTATATAAACGTAGTGGTGAAATTTTCATTCCTGGATTAGAAAGTTTGCGACAAATGGTTTTAGCTAGGGCTTTTCCTACCATTAATCCCCAAGAAAGGTTACATTTTATAACAGAACTATTTGATAGTCCGGAAACGTTGAATAGACTATGTTTAATTAGTGGCGGTCATGTGCGAGACTTATTAGGATTGCTGTTTGATTGTATCAGGGAACAAGACCCACCTTTTAGTCAAGAATGTGTGGAACTGGTAATTCAAAGACATCGCGATTATCGAGCAAATGCGATTGATGCTCCGGAATGGGAATTAATTTTTCAAGTTGTAAAGCAACAGCGAGTCAGAGGAGATATTGAATATCATACTTTGTTACGCAGTTTGTTTGTTTTTGAGTACCGCGATCGTCAAGGAGTGTGGTTCGCTGTCAATCCAGTTTTAGCAGAAACCCAAAAATTTAAATCATGGTTGGAACAACAAGACAATCAGATTTAGTCGTTGTTAATACTAGTGCATTGAGAAGTTTAACGCGAGCAATTTCTCTTTCTCGCGGTGAATTTTCTCTGGTTTTAGTGTGCTGTAATTATAAAGTTTTGCAGCAGCGAATATTAGAACAACTCCAACAAATTTTAGGAAAAGATTATTTACTGCAAAAAGTATCTTTACCTGCTCATGCAAGGAGTTTATATACGACAATTCACACCAAAATTGTTAAAGACTCAAAAAAAAACCAAACATTGCCTCACATAGCATTAATGATTTTGGGTTTAGAGTCAGTAAATGGACTTGACGATTTATTAACTA
Source organism: Plectonema cf. radiosum LEGE 06105 (assembly GCF_015207665.1). GTDB lineage: Bacteria > Cyanobacteriota > Cyanobacteriia > Cyanobacteriales > Nostocaceae > Rivularia > Rivularia radiosa_A. Next base: position 526 of record NZ_JADEWL010000075.1, on the reverse strand, counting down.
GCATTAACCATATACGAGACGAATTTCGCAAAAAACATCCTTTTCCCATGGTGCTGTGGGTAAATGAAGAAGTATTACGAAAATTACGACGATTAGCACCAGATTTTGCTAGTTGGGCTGGAACACCGATTAAATTTGAAATGACAACGGCTCAATTAATCCAATTTTTGCAACGGGAAACTGAATCATTATTCACTACAGTTTTAGACATTGCTGCAACAAGAGAAAAAGCATCTTCAATTACCCAAAAGAAATCATCTGAACATCGTCAATGTACTTTAGAACAAGTTTGGCAGCATAGCAACGAACTGCATCATGCTATTAAAGACTTACAAACTCGTGGAATCAATTTAACCCCAGAATTAGATGCTAGTTTAGAATTTGTATTTGGTTTAGATGAATATGTTAAAGACTGCATAGAAAAAGCAATCAATCACTTTCGCAAAAGTTATCAATTATTAATTTACAGTTATCAGAAAAAAGATGAAGTAACAGTTTCTTCTCCATCCCCTTGTCCCCCCATCTC
>NZ_JADEWL010000273.1 GCF_015207665.1 Plectonema cf. radiosum LEGE 06105 | reverse complement strand
CCTAACTCCTAACTCCTAACTCCCGTACAGACGTAGCATTGCTACGTCTCTACAATTCCTAACTCCAAACTCCTAACTCTTTTAATTGACTTGGTATAACTATCAACGAAAAATAAGGTACCGTTTCCACTTCAACTTCATTTATAGATAATACTCTTTGATTCTCCATTGTCGCATATTCAATGTATTTCGCTCTTTCAACTAACCCTAATTCCTGCAAAACCTGCTTTACTTTACGAAAATTTCTGCCTAATTTAATAATTACCGCAGCATCTGCAACTTGCAATTTCTCTCGTAAAACTTCCTCCGAAAGTATCCCCGAAAGCACCATAAACACATCATTACGGTAAGTTAATGGTACCCCTATCATGGCAGCACTTGCCATTACTGAAGAAATACCGGGAATTACTTCTGTTGTAAATCTCTGTGATAATCTATTGAAAATATACATAAAACTACCGTAAAAAAACGGGTCTCCTTCACATAAAACTGCAACATCTTTCCCCCCGCTTAAATGTACGGCTAATTCCTCGGCAGCTTTGTTATAAAAGGCTTGAGCAGATTTTTCCAACTTAAAAGGTAATACTATCGGCACTTCAATTTGATTACTTTGAAGAAATTCAGCAACAATCGAACGCGCAAAACTGTTACCATCTTCTGACGCAGGATAAGCCACTACCGAAACAGTTTGTAAAATCCGTAATGCTTTTAATGTAATTAACTCCGGGTTTCCCGTACCTACACCAACACCGTAAAGACAACCCAAATTCATTGCTCCTCCTGACTTAAAGCATTTACCGCAGCCGCCGCGATCGCACTTCCTCCTCTTCTGCCGTGTAGTGTCACAAATGGCACTCCTCGACTATCCGCAGCCAAAGCCGCTTTCGATTCTGCTGCACCGACAAAACCCACCGGGAAACCCAAAATCACCGCCGGTTTGGGGAACCCTGCATCAAGTAATTCTAAAAGATGAAATAAAGCCGTTGGAGCATTGCCGATAACTGCGATCGCGTTTTCTAAATCAGGTTTCCATAATTCTACCGCAGCCGCAGAACGAGTATTATCGATACTTTTGGCTAATGCCGGTACTTCTGGATAATTCAGGGTGCAAATTACGCGATTATCCGCATTTAAACGCCGTTGAATGATGCCTTTTGCTACCATTTCAGCATCGCATAAAATCGGCTTACCCGCTGCAAGTGCTTTTCTACCAATATTTACAGCTTGGGGCGATGCTGCTAAATCGGTAACAATATCCGTCATACCGCAACTATGAATTATCCGCACCGCTAAAGGTATTAAGTCAATGGGTAAGCTTTCTAAATTCGCTTCGGCACGAATCATAGAAAAGGAACGATTGTAGATTTCTTGAGGATTGCGGATGTAGTTCATTCAAGTTAGGAGTTAGGGGTTAGGAGTTAGGTTACAAAAAACTGTATCTTTAAATCTAAATTTATACCCCATTTACACTCCGTTTCAGCAAACCAAGCTAAAGCTGTGTTAAATAATTACTTTTCATCCATTGTTTATCAACATCACTGAACTGTGGTGGTGGAGGTGATTGAGTATAATCAATGGATAAATCGTATGCGGCTTCTTCATATACGGCATTTAATGCAAATTGTAATTCTAATACCGCATCAGAGTCAGAGTTGCTTAGGGGAATAGGAATTGTAGGTAAAGTATCTTGCAATGTTAATGGCCACACATCTACTACTCCAGACTGAGCGCGTGTTAAATTTATAATATAAGGAACATCTGGCATTCTCGGATGATTCAAAGGTCGTGTTCCCCGGCGCAACAAATCGATTTCAATTAAATGTACATTGGCATTATAGAGGCGTTGACGTTTGCGGCGATAGTCGGTAATCCCAGGTTCTCGTTTATTGACTGGGGAAAGAATTTCTATACAGCTTACTAAAATGTTGTTAGCAGCATCTCGGATTTCTACTGTAGGAACTCGGACTGAAACGGGTTGCATTACTGGTAGGGTAAGAGTTGCTGGAGTTGTAGCAATACCAGATTGTTGAGACAATGGTGCTTCTCTAGGTTGTCTGAACTGCAACACTTCCACATCTGGATACAATATACCGATTTCGCTTTCAGGAGTTGTATCTTCCACCAAATAAACATCTAATCGTGCTGCATACCTAGGACGCAATTGAGGTGTGAGCATTTGGCGGATTTTGTTCGCAAGAGCATTATGAACATCCGACCACAGATAACCTTCAAGATATGGGTCCATACCGGGGAATGGGGAAGGCATTGAAAAAATACATTCTCCTAATTATTCTACAACTGATTTTATTTTGGCATATCTATATAATTGTAATCAAAACAAACAAATGCACGTTAATGCATAAATGGTTATCAGTGGTGGGTATTGGTGAGGATGGTTTACCTGGTTTGAGTCAGGTAGCTTCCAAACTTGTCGAACGAGCGGAAGTATTGGTGGGTGGTTCTCGTCATTTATCGATGCTTCCAGAAAATGATACTAGAAAAAAAATAATTTGGAGTTCTCCTATCGTCATTTCGGTAGAAGAAATTATTCAACGTCGCGGACAATCTGTCTGCATTTTAGCAAGTGGTGACCCGATGTGCTTTGGAATAGGCGTTACTCTCACCCGTCGTATACCCATCACAGAAATAACTATTATTCCTGCACCTTCTGCTTTCAGTCTTGCTTGTTCCCGTTTGGGATGGGCTTTACAAGAAGTAGAGACTCTAAGTTTAGCAGCCCGTCCGATATCTGTGCTACATCCGATAATTTATCCAGGTGCGCGGTTGTTGATTCTCAGTGAAGGTAGAAATACTCCGACAATTGTCGCTCAAACCCTTGCAAATAGAGGTTTTGGTCGTAGTAAAATCACAGTTTTAGAATATATGGGGGGACACCGGGAAAATATAGTAGAAGGGATTGCTCAAGAGTGGACAACTACCCAAGTTGCTAGTTTAAACACAATTGCAGTTGAATGTATCGCCGATGCAGATATCTTACAGCTTCCCAGAATAGCCGGTTTACCGGATATAGCTTACCATCATGACGGACAACTCACCAAACGCGAAGTTAGAGCCATAACCTTAGCTGCTCTCGCACCCATCCCCGGACAAATGTTGTGGGATATCGGTGCTGGTTGCGGTTCCATCAGTGTGGAATGGATGCGAACTCATCCCCGATGTTGGGCGATCGCCATTGAGCAAAACGAGTCCAGACTTAATTATATTATTGACAATGCAGCAACTTTAGGCACTCCAAATCTCCGTATAATTAATGGTAAAGCACCAGCAGTTTTACAAGGATTAGAGCCACCAGACGCAGTTTTTATTGGCGGTGGTATAACTGTAGAAGGATTATTTGATACCTGTTGGCAAGCATTACGGAAAGGCGGAAGATTGGTAGCGAATGCAGTGACAGTAGAAAGCGAACAAAAGTTAATCGAATGGCACAATCAAGTTGGTGGAAGCTTGAGCAGGATAGCCATACAAAGAGCGCAACCTGTAGGTAAGTTTTTGGGATGGAAACCGATGGTACCCGTGACGCAGTGGGTTGTGGTGAAGGAGTGAAGGGATGGGGAGGTGGGG
>NZ_JADEWL010000272.1 GCF_015207665.1 Plectonema cf. radiosum LEGE 06105 | reverse complement strand
CCTCCCCACCTCCCCATCCCCCCAAATATAAGTAACTATAGAAAAACAGGTTTCTTAAAGTCGGGGGGAATATGTTAGAACACGATGTAATTATAGTCGGTGGAGGATTGGCTGGAAGTCGCGCTGCTGTAGAAATTGCGCGGACTAATCCTAGTTTGAGTATTGCTGTAATTGCTAAAACTCACCCGATTCGTTCTCATTCGGTGGCTGCTCAAGGTGGTATTGCTGCTAGTCTCAAAAATGTGGATTCTGCTGATAGTTGGCAAGCTCACGCTTTTGATACTGTAAAAGGTTCTGATTATTTAGCAGATCAAGATGCAGTGGAAATTCTCACCAAAGAAGCACCTGATGTGGTAATCGATTTGGAACACATGGGCGTTTTGTTCTCTCGTTTGGATGATGGTAGAATTGCTCAACGGGCTTTTGGGGGACATTCTCACAATCGTACCTGTTACGCTGCCGATAAAACTGGTCATGCAATTTTACATGAACTGGTAAATAACCTGCGGCGATATGGCGTACACATTTATGATGAATGGTATGTGATGCGCTTGATATTGGAAGAAAATCAAGCCAAAGGTGTGTTAATGTTCCGCATTCTTGACGGACAGATGGAAGTGATGCGAGCTAAAGCTGTAATGTTCGCGACAGGTGGTTACGGAAGAGCTTTTAATACTACTTCTAATGATTATGCTTCTACAGGTGATGGTTTGGCGATTACAGCCCTTGCCGGTTTGCCCTTAGAAGATATGGAATTTGTGCAATTTCACCCAACCGGCTTGTATCCTGTTGGCGTATTAATTTCTGAAGCCGTGCGTGGTGAAGGTGCGTATTTGATCAATTGTGAAGGCGATCGCTTTATGGCAAATTACGCTCCCTCTCGCATGGAATTAGCCCCACGGGATATTACGTCAAGGGCGATTACCCGCGAAGTCCGCGCTGGAAGAGGCGCTCATCGTGATGGTAGTCCCGGCGGCCCTTTTGTCTATCTGGATTTACGCCACATGGGCAAAGAAAAAATTATGAGCCGCGTTCCTTTTTGTTGGGAAGAAGCACACCGTTTAATAGGAGTTGATGCGGTAAAGGAACCCATGCCCATACGTCCGACAATTCACTATTCCATGGGCGGTATACCAGTAAATACCGATGGACAAGTTCGCAGCAGTGGAGATGGTTTGGTAGAAGGTTTTTTTGCTGCGGGGGAAAGTGCTTGCGTTTCAGTACATGGAGCGAATCGTCTCGGTAGTAACTCGCTATTAGAATGTGTTGTTTTCGGACGTAGAACCGGGGCAAGCATCGCCAGATATGTAGAAAATCGCAAATTACCTTCCATAGACGAGCAGCGTTATATCAAAGAAGCTAAACAGCAAATTCAAAGTTTATTAGAACAACCCGGAGAATACCGGATTAATCAAGTACGGCAAGAATTTCAAGATGCCATGACTGATTATTGTGGAGTGTTCCGCAACGAAGAATTGATGAAGCAAGGGTTAGAAAAAGTACAGCAAATTCAGCATAAATACTCACAGATTTACTTAGATGATAAAGGTAGTTGTTGGAATACAGAGCTAATTGAAGCTTTAGAATTACGCAGCTTGATGGTAGTCGGACAAATGATTATGACATCAGCACTCAATCGTCAGGAAAGTAGGGGCGCACATTGTCGGGAAGATTATACAGAAAGAGATGATGAAAAATATTTGCAGCATACAATGGCTTATTATTCCGCAGCAGGAATTGATATTCAATATCGTCCCGTAACGATTACCATGTTTGAGCCGAAGGAGAGGAAGTATTAAGTAGCAAGTATGAAATAAGACCAGGCGGTTGAAACCGCTTCTACACAAGCTTTCGTCCCTCCGGGTTCAGGAGTTCGCAATCGACGGGAACCGCCAAGACTGCGACTCCTTCACCGCCTTCGCGGACTAATTCAATACAGATAAATTATGTAGAGACGTTGCAGTGCAACGTCTCTGTGTGTTTTGGTTGGTATGCAAAATTTGGTGAAATAATTATAAATTTTATAGTCAAATATGACAATTGAAGCTAAATTAACGTGAGTTCGATATTCACTACTTCGATTGCTGGTTAAATTATAAGGAAGCTGTAAAAACTTGATTTTTCGTGGTGTTAGAAGTCGGGTTTTTATAAAGATTGTCTGTTACCACTGAAATTTATCCTAAAACCCGACGAATGTCAGACGCTAACAGAAATCAAAACGGATTCATACATCATAAAATATAATAAATATGCGAACTATTGCTGAAATAAACGATAAAATAAGCCAGAAAAAAGCGGTAGTATTAACTGTTGAAGAATTAAAAGCAAAGGTTATAGAAATAGGCATTGCAAAAGCTGCGAAACAAGTGGATGTAATTACTACTGGCACCTTTGAGCAAATGGAATCTAGCGGTGCCATTATTAACCTCGGACATACTGACCCACCGATAAAAATTCGTCGTTGCTGGTTAGATGGTGTACCGGCATACTCAGGTTTTGGCGCGGTAGATTTATACTTGGGTGCTAGTAGTATTGCCGAACCATTGGAAGGAGAAGAAGTACGTAGTGGGGAAGCCGCTTCCAAAATATTACGCGGTGGTGGTAACGTAATCGAAGATTTAATCGCAGGTAAACCCGTACAGGTAAAAGCCCAAGGACAAGTAACGGATTGCTACCCCAGGGCTTCTTTTGAAACTACCATTACTCGCGATACTATAAATCAATTTTACTTATTTAATCCGCGCAATTTATATCAAAATTTTATAGTAGGTGTTAACGGTGGAGAGCGTCCGCTTTATACTTATCTCGGTCTATTGCAACCACGTTTAGGAAATGCGGTTTACTCGAATCCCGGCGCTATTTCACCTTTAATCAACGATCCATATTTACAGCTTGTGGGGATTGGAACGCGGATTTTTTTAGGTGGTGGAATTGGTTATGTTTCTTGGGAAGGTACACAACATAATCCCATGCAAAAGCGTTTACCCAATGATACGCCGGTTGGTCCGGCGGCGACTTTAGCTTTAATTGGCGATGCCAAGCAAATGGATGCGCGTTGGGTAAGAGGTTGTTATTTCCACAATTATGGTCCTTCGATCATGTTGGGAGTTGGGGTACCCTTACCAGTGTTAAACGAGCAAGTAGTAGAACATTGTGCCGTCCAAGACAAAGATATTGTCGCACCGATTGTAGATTTTTCTATTCCCCGACGAGTGCGTCCTACCTTTGGTTTAGTTAGTTATACTCAACTCAAATCGGGACGCATCACCATTGACGGAAAAACAGTTAGAGTAGCCCCTTTAGCGAGTATATTTCTCTCGCGACAAGTTGCCATAGAATTGAAGCAATGGATTCAAGCTGGTACATTTACCCTTACCGAACCAGTCGCCCCAATTTCAATAGACAGGTCTTTTTTGCCCCAAGACAGATGGAAGGAGTTTTGAGGAGTTAGGAGTTAGGAGTTGGGAGTTAGGAGTTGGGAGTTAGGAGTTAGGAGTTAGGAGTTAGGAGTTAGGAGTTGGGAGTGAGGAGTTAGGAGTGAGGAGTTAGGAGTTAGGAGTTAGGAGTTAGGAGTTAGGAGTGAGTAGTTAATAATGAAGTATTTTCTCCCCATCTCCCCATCTCCC
>NZ_JADEWL010000074.1 GCF_015207665.1 Plectonema cf. radiosum LEGE 06105 | reverse complement strand
ATGCCATGCGCTTTAACTACTTAGTAATACTTCGTGTATTAGTTGTTTAGTATTTTTACTTATGAGTCAAAATAAATGACTAATAATTAAAAACTTTTTAAAGCTTGTGAAAAGCTAGCTTGATGATTGATGAAGACTTTGTGTGAACATACCATTATTGCGACTTGTTGATTACACCGTAACAATTGACTTTGGTATGTTTGGCTAAGGTGGACTCAATTGCAGACAATTACGGTTGCAATATTACGCTACTTTTTTCCAACAATAGTTAAGAGTACTAGCGGATTTTTTTTATGTCTTCAAACGAGGTAATTATGGCTCAATACCAAGAAACAGTAGAATCAAGCGCGCTTACACGGCCCCCATCTGTTACTCCTAGAGGCGTTGCTGCAACTGAGTTACGTCCTTGGGGTTCTTTTACGGTTTTGGAAGAAGCACGGGGCTATAAAATCAAGCGTATTGAAGTTAAGCCGGGACATCGCTTGAGCTTACAAATGCACCATCACCGTAGCGAACACTGGATTGTCGTATCTGGAACTGCTAAAGTTACCTGTGGCGAACAAGAAATAGTGTTGAGCAATAATCAGTCCACCTACGTTCCACAATGCACCACGCACCGCTTAGAAAACCCTGGTGTAATTCCTTTAGTATTAATTGAAGTACAAAACGGGGAATATTTAGGAGAAGACGATATTGTGCGTTATCAAGACGATTATGCTCGCGCTGAAAAATAAAATCGGGGATAGCTTGTTAAAAGCCAACAACTCTTAACAGAGTCATAACTTTCATTTTAAAAATATATTGTGTTCTTCCTTTAAATCCCGCATGGAAACTTCTTACCCTTCTTGGCTTAAGATTTTCCGTGCGGTACTTTTTCGTGGGGTAAGAAGTCGGGTTTTGATGATTGTTTTGTGATTTTACGGATATTTATTGTCAAAATTCGACGAATGAGCTGATGAAAAATGTTTGACAGTGTAATCACGTTAAAATAATCAATTGTGGCTTTAAAATCCTAAATTTTTTGTTGTGTTTTTCCATGATTAAACTTTCTCAAGCAGCAGCAGACGAGATACAGCGATTAAAATCAAAACAGAAACAGCCTAACCTTCTATTTAGCTTGGCTGTCAAACCCGGTGGTTGTTCCGGTTGGTTTTACAATATGACTTTCAAAGACGGACACACATTAACAGATGGCGATCGCATTTTCATCAGTCACAATATTCAAATAGTCGTTTCGATCGAAACCTTAGAACATATTCAAGATTTAACTATAGAATATTCAGAAGACCTGATGGGTGGAGGTTTTCGCTTTTACAACTCCCTAGCAAGTACTGTTTGCAGCTGCGGGAATTCTTTTTCAGTGGACAGTTAACACTAAGCAGTAAAAATTTCTACTTTCTTGTTCACAATGCCTAATGTCCAAAACACCATATATTAAAAAAACCTAAAAATATCAAAAAAAATTTACATAATCTTTTAGAAAAAGAGATATAATTAGGATTTGTTAAAAGTTAGACAATACAACAGCTTGATGTGCTGTAACTCATGCCAACAATACAGCAATTAATTCGTAACGAACGCTTTAAAGCGCGTCAGAAAACAAAGTCCCCGGCTCTGAAACAATGCCCTCAAAGGCGGGGCGTTTGTACCAGGGTTTACACAACAACTCCTAAGAAACCCAACTCAGCTTTGAGAAAAGTCGCAAGGGTCAGATTGACTTCTGGATTTGAGGTAACAGCCTATATTCCAGGAATTGGTCATAACTTGCAAGAACACTCAGTTGTAATGATTCGTGGCGGTAGGGTAAAGGACTTACCGGGCGTGAGATACCACATCATCCGTGGAACCTTAGATACCGCCGGAGTCAAAGACCGCAAACAAGGTCGTTCAAAGTATGGAACGAAGCGCCCGAAAGAATCGTGATTGTGGTTCAATTACCGCAGAATACATATTATTTATATCGGTCGCGGTCTAACTACAGTTCCCATGATTACGCTCTGCGGTAAAAGATCAGCCACGCAGGAATGTACGAGAAAACAATCAAACTGCCGTATCGAAGTAAGGCGGCTGCCTGGGTTCTAGCCTGCTAGATAAAGGTCGCAAGACCAGAGAGGGAGAGTAAGACCATCACCGACTTGAGTGTCGGACTTGCAGTAATGTAAGTACATTACATGGCATCTGCCAATGAGACAGGAAGACCCATCCGCCATGGGGTAGGGTAGTTCACAAGCGTTCTCAGTATACTGATAAAGTTGAGAAAGTCCACGGCAACAGCGAGTTTAACTTTGATTAGTTCCGGTTTTTAGATTCTTCGCAATTGTTTGCTTAGAATGAGGAAGTTAGTATTTCTCGATTTCTAGATGATCTACGACCATAATAAAAGCACTTTCATACAAAAGTCGCGAAATAAAGAGTCAGGTGTCAAAAAAATCGGAATACATCCCATATAATGCCCGGAGTATTCCAAGTATTTCTGTGTAGTTGCCCTAATTGAATTAAAGGTTAAGTATGTCTCGTCGTGGTGTAATTCAAAGGCGTGCAGTCCCGCCTGATTCCGTTTACAACAGTCGCTTGATCAGTATGACAATCAGGCGAATCATGCGTCATGGCAAGAAATCTCTTGCGGCGCGGATAGTTTATGATGCAATGAAAATCATTGAAGAAAGAACTGGTAACGACCCTACAGAAGTGTTTGAGAGAGCGATACGCAATCTGACTCCATTAGTGGAAGTAAAAGCTCGGCGAGTTGGTGGAGCCACTTACCAAGTGCCAATGGAAGTTCGTTCGGAAAGAGGAACAACCCTCGCACTGCGTTGGTTGGTACAGTATTCCCGTCAGCGTCCGGGTCGAACAATGGCAAGCAAGCTAGCAAACGAATTAATGGATGCGTCAAACGAAACGGGTAGCGCAATTCGCAAACGGGAAGAAACACACCGAATGGCAGAAGCAAACAAAGCTTTTGCACATTATCGTTACTAAGTTGAAGGAAGATAGATATATTGCTTTCCTAGGTCGGCAATATATCATCTTTATTGCTATAAATATAACGGTTTTAGTTAGGTTAATAGTATAGAAACTTCTCGTTTTGGTAATATATCAAAATATCTGTAGGTTGAAAATCATAGGAGGCAGTCGTGGCACGTACCATCCCGCTAGAAAGAGTGCGCAATATGGGTATTGCAGCGCATATTGATGCGGGTAAAACAACAACAACAGAAAGAATACTGTTTTACTCCGGCATCATTCACAAAATAGGTGAAGTTCACGAGGGAACTGCCGTCACCGACTGGATGGCACAAGAACGGGAACGGGGAATTACGATTACTGCTGCTGCAATTAGTACCAGTTGGAAAGAACATCAAATTAACATTATTGATACCCCTGGTCACGTGGATTTCACCATTGAAGTTGAACGTTCGATGCGGGTATTGGATGGTGTCATCACGGTTTTATGTTCTGTAGGCGGCGTGCAGCCTCAGACAGAGACAGTTTGGCGGCAAGCAGACCGCTATCGGGTGCCAAGAATCATTTTTGTCAATAAGATGGATCGCACGGGCGCAAACTTTTATCGAGTTTACGAGCAAGCACGCGATCGCCTGCGGGCTAATGCTATTCCCATACAATTGCCAATTGGTAACGAAGGGGAATTTAGCGGCATTATTGACTTGGTAAAAATGCGTGCTTTTGTTTATAACAACGACCAAGGCACTGATATCGAGGAACAGGATATTCCTGGCGAAATGCAGGAATTGGCTTCGGAATATCGAACTAAACTGATTGAAGCAGTAGCAGAAACCTCGGATAGCTTGATGACCAAGTATTTCGAGGGTGAGGATTTGACCGAAGAGGAAGTTCGTCTTGCCTTGCGTAAAGGTACAATCGCTGGAACTATGGTGCCGATGCTTTGCGGTTCGGCATTCAAAAATAAAGGCGTACAATTGTTACTTGATGCAGTGGTAGATTATCTGCCATCCCCACTAGAAGTACCTCCAATTCAAGGCACCCTACCAAACGGTGAAACCGTTGAAAGGCACGCTGACGATCATGCTCCGTTATCGGCTCTGGCTTTCAAAGTTATGGCTGACCCCTACGGTCGTCTGACGTTTATTCGAGTTTACTCTGGCGTGCTAAAAAAAGGCAGCTATGTGTACAACTCCACCAAAGATAAAAAAGAACGACTTTCCCGTTTGGTGTTGATGAAAGCAGATGACCGACAAGATGTCGAACAACTATCTGCGGGAGACTTGGGGGCTGCGGTGGGTTTGAAGTATACCTTGACAGGTGACACGCTTTGTGATGAAGATTCTCCAGTGATTCTGGAATCGCTTTATATTCCTGAATCAGTAATATCTGTAGCGGTTGAACCCAAAACCCAAAACGATATGGAGAAATTAGGCAAAGCACTGCAATCACTTTCGGAAGAAGACCCAACCTTCCGAGTTAGCGTTAACCCTGAAACCAATCAAACAGTGATTGCGGGGATGGGGGAACTACACCTGGAAATTTTAGTAGATCGGATGCTACGAGAATTTAAGGTGGAAGCTAACGTTGGTGCGCCGCAGGTTGCCTATCGGGAAACAATCCGCAAATCCATTAACGGAATTGAAGGTAAATTCATCCGTCAGAGTGGTGGTAAAGGTCAATACGGTCACGTAGTGATCAACTTGGAACCAGGAGAACCCGGAAGCGGTTTTGAATTTGTTTCTAAGATTGTCGGTGGTTCGATACCAAAAGAATATGTTGGACCTGCCGAACAAGGAATGAAAGAAACCTGCGAATCCGGTATTATAGCTGGGTATCCATTAATTGACGTTAAAGCAACGTTAGTTGATGGGTCTTATCATGATGTAGATTCTTCGGAAATGGCTTTCAAAATTGCCGGTTCAATAGCAATGAAAGAAGCTGTAATCAAAGCTTCACCAGTGCTATTAGAACCTATGATGAAAGTTGAGGTAGAAGTACCCGAAGATTTTCTTGGGGATGTCATCGGCGACCTCAACTCTCGTCGTGGTCAAATTGAAGGCATGGAGTCCGAAGATAGCTTAGCCAAGGTAACTTCTAAAGTGCCATTGGCAGAAATGTTTGGTTACGCAACTGACATTCGGTCAAAAACCCAAGGTCGGGGTATCTTCTCGATGCAGTTTAGTAACTACGAAGAAGTGCCTCGCAACGTGGCTGAGGCAATCATCGCGAAAAACAAAGGGAACGCATAGTTAGAAAAGGAAACGAGCATACATGGCACGCGCAAAATTTGAAAGAAATAAACCACACGTTAATATCGGTACTATTGGCCACGTTGACCACGGTAAAACCACGTTGACAGCAGCTATCACCGTGACTTTATCTGCCTTGGGTCAGGCTACGGCTAAGAAATATGATGATATTGACAACGCGCCTGAAGAAAAGGCACGGGGTATTACCATTAATACCGCTCACGTTGAGTATGAGACTGAAGGTCGTCACTACGCCCATGTGGACTGTCCCGGACACGCTGACTACGTGAAAAACATGATCACTGGTGCAGCCCAAATGGACGGTGCAATTCTTGTAGTGTCTGCTGCTGACGGTCCGATGCCTCAAACCCGCGAACACATTCTGCTCGCAAAGCAGGTTGGTGTACCTAGCCTTGTGGTGTTCTTGAACAAACAAGACATGGTGGATGATGACGAATTATTGGAGTTGGTGGAGTTGGAAGTCCGCGAACTTCTTAGTGATTACGACTTCCCCGGCGACGAAATTCCCGTAGTTTCAGGTTCTGGTTTGCAAGCGTTGGAAAAAATGATTGCTAACCCCACCACCAAGAAAGGTGAAGATCCGTGGGTAGATAAAATCTACGAATTAATGGAACAAGTAGATGCTTATATTCCTACTCCCGAACGTGCTGTAGATAAGCCCTTCTTGATGGCGGTGGAAGATGTATTTTCGATTACAGGTCGCGGTACTGTCGCAACTGGTAGAATCGAACGCGGAAAAGTTAAAGTTGGCGACCAAGTTGAACTGGTTGGTATCAGAAATACTCGCGCCACCACCGTAACTGGGATCGAGATGTTTAAGAAGAGTCTCGATGAAGGTATGGCTGGAGATAATGCAGGAGTTTTGCTACGCGGTATGCAGAAAGAGGATATCGAACGTGGCATGGTAATAGCAAAGCCTGGTAGCATTACTCCTCATACTGAATTTGAAGGCGAAGTATACGTTTTAACAGAAAAAGAAGGCGGTCGTAAAACCCCATTCTTTTCCGGTTATCGTCCTCAATTCTACGTGCGTACCACTGATGTAACAGGCTCAATCAAATCCTTTACCGCCGATGATGGTAGTGAAGCGGAAATGGTAATGCCTGGAGACCGCATCAAAATGAACGTAGAATTAATCAGCCCGATCGCGATCGAACAAGGAATGCGCTTTGCAATCCGCGAAGGTGGTCGTACTATCGGTGCTGGGGTAGTTTCTAAAATCGTCAAGTAGTTGATGATAAATTTTAATTGAACAACAAGCAGGGATGGTATAATGCATCTCTGCTTTTTTACCTGTTTTAATAAATTGGAAACAGAAACAATCAGAATCCGGAAAGTAATTTTTTGATTTTGGCCGGCGTTCGTATATATTTCATATACATTTCCATTTCTTTCTCGTACAAACAATCAGAACCAGGAAAACTGAAATAATGGCTACTTTACAGCAGCAGAAAATTAGAATTCGTTTAAAAGCTTTTGACCGTCGCTTACTCGATACATCTTGCGAAAAAATAGTTGATACCGCAAATCGTACTAATGCAACAGCCATTGGTCCGATACCTTTACCTACAAAACGCCGCATTTACTGCGTACTTCGTTCTCCTCACGTAGATAAAGATTCGCGAGAACACTTTGAAACCCGTACCCATCGCCGGATTATCGATATCTATCAACCTTCCTCCAAAACCATTGACGCTTTGATGAAACTGGATTTACCTTCGGGTGTGGATATTGAAGTCAAACTTTAATTTCAATTCAACGTTATTTCGATGAAACTAGTCCAATGATCATTCCTTGGGTTTTCACAATGAGTATCTCTAACACGCTTACAAATTTTGCTCAAAACCCGACTTATATACTTGGCTGTTAATCGATAAATCATAATCCATAAAATATACATCGTGTCAATAGATATTTGTTACCCTTGGAAATTTTTCTAAGGGCTTTTTATTAACGTGAGTTCAACAGGGTGGAACGAGTTTAGGGTAAAATATAAAGAAAATAGAGTTTTTTCCACAAAGAAATACTTTTATGTATAGTAAAAATATAAATAATTGTAAATATGACTTCCTCTTCTAAAATCGCAGTTCGCGAACTACCTCTGTTCCCATTACCAGATGTAGTTCTGTTCCCTACCAGACCATTACCTCTACATATTTTTGAATTTCGCTACCGAATCATGATGAACACGATTTTGGATAGCGATCGCAGATTCGGGGTATTAATGGTAGATCCAGCTAAAGGGACTGTTGCTAATGTTGGTTGCTGTGCAGAAATCATTCATCATCAACGATTAAAAGATGATCGAATGAAAATGCTAACTGTAGGACAACAAAGATTTCGAGTTTTAGAGTACGTTCGCGAAAAACCTTATTTTGTTGGGTTAGTTGAGTGGATTGATGACGAAGAGTCGAAATTAGATTTACGACATGAAGCATCCGAGGTAGAACAGTTATTACGTGACGTTGTAAGGCTTAGTGCTAAGTTAACAGAGCAAAATATCGAACTACCAGAAGATTTGCCCGCTTTACCTAAAGAATTATCTTATTGGGTAGCCAGCAATCTTTACCGTGTTGCTCCAGAGCAACAATTACTTTTGGAAATGCAAAATACCGCCGATCGCTTACAACGAGAAGCAGAAATTTTAACTTCAACTCGCAATCATTTAGCCGCTCGTACTGTTCTTAAAGATACATTAAATCAAACTTTGTAATTAATAATTAGGGTTTGCTGAAAAAGTCTTCTTGTGGGGGTAGGGAACTCTTAACAAGGAATAGGCAACAGTTTTACCCATATTTTCCCAATTTTTGGACTCGAAAAAATTGCAAATGCAAAGTTTTTAAGCTTTATATCCCTCTTATCTTGCACTTTTGCGACAAAAATACCCTGAAAAAATCACAGTATAAGAATGTTAAGGTTATTCAGTAAGCCCTAATTAAGGATGGGTTATTAATTAGTAATTAAATAGAGTTGATCAAAGGTAAAATTTGTATTTTAAGAACTCTAGTAATATTTAACCTGAAAGTATAGGAGTTAAATTACGAGTAAAAACATATTAACTATTGGTCTTAATTTTTAATTTAAAACAACGATTCTGTTGGTAAAACATTGTAACTACCAAAAATTTTTAAAATTTCTGTGTGATTGGACAATTCAGCTAAAGCAGATTGCATTTCTATGGAAGCAGCATTTGCTTCCAAATCGATGAAAAACAAGTATTCTCCTAGAGAACGTTTTGTTGGACGCGATTCAATTCTGCTAAGGTTGATATTTTGCTTGACGAAAACTTGCAAAGCTTGAACTAATGCACCGGGTAAATTTGCCGGTACACTAAATGCGAGTGAAGTATAAAAAGCGGAGCTTACTGACATTTGAATATTTAGATCGCTATATACCATTTTGCTTAAGCTTTGGTTATCGCACTGACTAATTACCCAAAAACGGGTACAATTTTCTGGGTAATCATTAATACTGTTTGCAAGCACAGGTAGATTGTATAGTTGCGCGGCTCTGCGGGATGAAATAGCTGCCGCAGCTTTAACATTTTTTAATTGTTGTAGCGCTTCTGTTGTAGAGTTACTAGGAATTAATTGTACATTCGGGAGAAACTTATCCAACCATTTTTGACATTGAGCCAATGCTTGTGGATGAGAATAAACGGTTTCGATACTATCTAAGTCTTGAGAACAGGAGATTAATGCGTGAGTTATAGGCATAACTAAAGCTAACTGAATTTGCAGATTTTCTAACTGCCACAGTGTATCTAAGGTGAGAGTAACCCCGCCTTGAATAGAATTTTCTACAGGTACTACTGCTAAATCTGCTTGACCATTAGCTACAGAATCAAGTGTTTGGAAAATGCTCGGATAAGGACGCAAATAAGCTTCGGTATTGGTAGTTTTAGTTAGCCAACTGACGTAATACAAGGCTGCTTGTTCTGCATAAGTACCCAGAGGTCCCAAATGTGCAATTGATATCATATTGATAAAACCGTTAGTTTTTATATTTTATTACTTATGTTGACTTAAAACTGGAGTATTTTGAGTTCCAATCTGTTTTTAAGACTTCAAATAGCAAATAAAATACCAAATTTATAACCTTAAATAGATACTATAATTAACCAAAATTTTTATAATCAGTACAGAGTATCGAGTTTTCACAAAAACAAAAACCTCTATTCTTGTAAAAAAAATCTAATTATTGACAAATTGTTGTCGCTTAACTATGGCTACTAAATTTAAAGCCTGTCAATCTGTAGAAATCCCCGTTCCATACGAGCCTATTCCAATTAAGCATTACTTACGTCAACCCCAACGCTTGGTTAATGCATTAGTTGATTCTAGTCGGATTGAACAGTTAAGTACAGAAGTTTTTCGTTTAAAAATGCGCCCTTTAAGTTTTCTGTCACTGAGTATTCAACCAATTGTAGACATGAGAGTGTGGGCTTTAGCAGATGGAACAATTCGTTTGGAATCAGTAAACAGTGAAATTCGTGGAATAGAATATATTAACCAACGTTTTCAACTCGATTTAAAAGGTTATTTATCGAGTTACGAAAAAGACGGAAATACTTACCTTAAAGGTATAGCAAATTTAGAGGTTAAAGTAGAATTTCCACCACCTTTGTCTTTTACTCCTAAATCAATATTAGAAGCTGCTGGTAATAGCCTGCTTAAAAGTGTATTACTCACAATCAAGCAAAGATTGCTACATCAACTGCTGATTGATTATCGGCATTGGGTAGAATTACATTCTATAGATAAGAGCTATCTTGACTCCGATGGTAATGATTTTACGGTTTTTAAACCCGAATAATTGTTTTGACCTTTAATAAGTCGGGTTTTTCAGCTTAAATATTCCTAAAACTACATAATCAGTATAAAAACCCGACTTCTCACCCAACGTATAACTAGAGGAAGCAATTGAGAAGAATAAGATAAACAAGACATTTGAAGAAAAATTTCATTTTTGATCGATTTGACAGGGACGAAAAGATTTACGATGCAAGGGTGAGATACCATAATTTTGCAGTGCTAATAGATGTTTTTGACTACCATAACCCTTGTTTCTTTCTAAATCGTACATTGGATATTTTTCAGCAAGGCGAGTTATGAGTTGATCGCGCCAAACTTTAGCGACGATACTAGCAGAAGCTATCGTCAGTAAGCGAGAATCTCCTTTAATTATTGTTTCTTGCGGTAGTAATAAGTCTTTTACCCGCTGATTCCCATCAATTAAACAAAGTGCAGGCTGTACCTTCAATTTGAGAACAGCCCGCTTCATTGCTAAAAGTGATGCTTGGAGGATATTAAAAGAGTCTATTTCAGCCGTAGTTGCAAAACCAATTTTCCAGTCTATTGCAATATCAAAAATCTGCCTAACTAACTGATTTCTTCGATGAGCTGATAGCTTTTTACTATCTTTAATCTTGGTTGTGAAGAGTTGGGGCAAACTATTACTATCTGGTAGAATCACGGCTGCTGCTACCACAGGACCAAACAAAGCACCTCTCCCCACTTCATCTACACCTGCAATTAGTCCTTTCGTATTGGAATACGTAGAAAATTCCAGCCAATTTTGTTCCGGGGGGATTGTTGACTTGTCGATCGCAGTGATAGCTTGCCTAATTTCTGCCATAATATTGGCGATTAAATCCTAGCTGACAGAAGAACGACGGCGACGGCGACGGCCATCTGCTGTTTTGGCTTCTGTTTCATTTTCATTATCGTCCATCGTTTGATTCGATTCTATTTGCTCTTGCTCTTGCTCTTGCTCTTGTTCTTGTTCTTGCTCTTGTTCTTGTTCTTGTTCTTGCTCTTGTTCTTCTATTTCCTCTTTTACTGTAATTTGATTACTTATTTTTACTCTTTTCGGTGTTGGAGTAAGGGAGTGTGATTCTTCCTCTATGCTTACTTCATCTTCACCTGGCGGAACAATATTAATGATTACGGATTTTTCGTTTTTGAACTCTTTGTCAAATTTCTTTAAAGGTGTAACGCCCATTAAAGCATAAACATCTTGTTCTTCGGGTGTCATTTCCACCGAAATAATTTCTGGTGGTTCAAGTACTCCTTTAACCGATTCTACTCTGGTTCTGGTGCGTTCGGGTCTTTCGCTCCATCCTTTACTCAAACCTGATGGAGAACTATCAGTTCTTCTTGTTAATTCTGGTTCGGAATCGATGTCCAATTCATCATTAACTAGTGTCAACGGATTTCCATTAATCCGTGGCTCATCTTTGTCATTTCCTCCATTAATCTCGACGACGCGACGACGACGACGACGTTTGGTGTTATCACCTAATTCTTGATAACTGGGATGATTGAGCAAGTTTAGGTTGGCAAATTCTGCTTCTCCTTCCTCCCCTGAATCTGCGTATTCATCGACTACTTCTCTTGGCTCGTTTAAACGAGGAGCAGACAAACGCGGTTCTCTTTGGGGTAAAGGTACTACACGCTCTGGTAATTCTGCTGATGGTGGTGCAATTCGGGATTCGTTTTCCCCAGGTAGATGTACAATATGTCCTAAACCACCGCAGGTAGGGCAAGTTTCTCCAAAAAGCTCGTAAATATTTTGACCTTGACGTTTGCGGGTTAGTTCTACCAAACCCAATTCGGTTAATTGAGCAATTTGAGGACGAGCTTTGTCTGCTTTTAAGGCTTTATTAAAGTGTTCCAGAACCTGTAGTTGGTCTCGTCGCGATTCCATATCTATAAAATCAACGACAATCACTCCCGCAATATTACGCAAACGCAACTGACGGGCTATTTCTGTCGCTGCCTCGCAGTTTGTCCACAATACCGTTTCTCTTGCGGTTGCCGAACGGGTAAATGAACCGGAGTTGACATCTATCACCGTTAATGCTTCTGTCGGTTGAATAATAATATAACCACCAGAAGGTAAATCTACTCTTGGTTTCAGAGCTTCCTTAACGGCGGCATTAATCCGGAAATATTCTAATATCGCAGTGCGATCGCGGTGATGGTCAATTAATAAGCCTTGGGGTACTTGTCCCCCACTCCAGTTTTGTAAATACTGTTTGACCCGCTTTAATCCGGTACTGGAGTCTACTACAATGCGGTTGACATCAGCGCCGTACATATCCCGCAAAACCCGCTGGATAAAGTCATCGTCACGGTTAAGCAAGGCTGGAGCGCGGCAAGATTGGGCTTGCTCGCCGACTGACTCCCATTGTTTTTGCAGCAATTCTAAATCTTCAATAATTGCTTCTTCTGGCTTTCCTTCCGCTTCGGTACGGATTAATAAGCCCATTCCTGCGGGTTTGATCAAGATTGCTAAGGCTCGCAAACGGTTGCGTTCATTTTCGTTCCTGATCCGACGGGATAAGTTAACACCTCGTCCGTAAGGCATCAGGACTACGTAGCGTCCCGGTAAGGTAATGTTACCAGTAAGCCTTGGTCCTTTAGTACCAGTAGGCTCTTTCATTACTTGCACCATCACTTTTTGTTGTGGTGCCAATAATTCCGTAATTGCCGCAGAAGAGCGTCTTAATCTTAATGGTCCAAGGTCGGTTACATGAATAAAACCATTCCGTTCTGGGTCACCAATATTTACGAAAGCTGCATCTATCCCAGGCAATACATTTTCTACTACTCCTAAATAAATGTCACCAATTTGGTGGTGACCAGTAGCTACGACAAGTTCTTGTATTTGGTCTTCAGAGAACACCGCAGCAATTTGATGCTGTTCGGCGATAATAATTTGTTTCGGCATTCAATTTCCTCAAAAATTGGCAGCTCAAATATTCGGGGAGGGGTTGTTATTCAATCTACCCTGCCTTCCCCTTGCAAGGCGCTGCTGTAATAAAATTGCACTTACTTTCGCTCAAATAAACACGAGCTATTCACATTGTCATTGCGTTTACGCAACCTAGGAATTCCAGAACGGTTGCATATTATAAATTAAATCGCCCGTTCGTGGTTAATTCGTGATACCTTTCCCCTGACCATTGAAGGTGTTAGTTAAAGGTAGTTACTTTATAAATCATCAAATGCGCGAGAAGAGATTCAACCAAGCACTTACAAATCGGGACTGATTCAAGTTCGTAGCCATAAACAAGTTAGAGACAGCGTTCTTTTATCTACCGATGCTTTATCTGGGATAATATCCCAGGGTCTTGCACACTAATATAGAAAGCTTTTGCACCCCGTACATCGGGGTAATGAATCAGCTCGTTCCGTTGCAGCGCCAGAAAAATTCTCTTCATCTAATTCTAACGCAAGGTCATAAAAAATCAATTCCGAGTTGATCTTAAATTAGACGGCATGATAGCTAAGTACTCAGACAGTATTAATTACATACCAAGATTGGATGTTCCCCCAACCCTGTTAAGAGTTCCCTATCTCAATGAATGAACTTAATTTTGTCCAACTACTTACAATTGCCTTCTAATTATTAAACTGCCAAAATTAGCTTGCTCCGATGTATGTGCAGCAGATTGAATTCTGTTGTCGTTACAAGTTCAAGCATAAATGCAATTTGTTCTGGACGCAACAATGTACCATCATTGCGGCAAGCTCCTAGATACTGCAATTGAGCAGCATTACTCGAAATTAGTTCTTTGTTTGTTTCGATAAATTCTAACTCAAACAAACGTTCGCGCAGATTTACCGTTTTCATTTTACCTTTTTTGGTTTTGTGCTGTATCCAAATTTCCTCTTTGGCTTTTACGGCATCAACCCAATCTCGCCATTGAGATGAATTTGCTTGTTTACTACAACTTACAGTAATTAAATACTGGGCGGCTTCAAGAAGTTGAGATGCGCTACCCGAAGTTGCATCCACCTGCACTACATCATATATAGGTATGCCTTGGGGTAAGCAACAACTTAAATTGTTTCGGAAAGTATCAACATCAATTATGCGCGTTAGTTCAAAATCTACAATTTCATTACTGCTAGTAGCTCCCAAGGTTAATGCATTTGCTATGGATATTCTCGGTTGTGGATTATACCCACCGCTAAATGATACTGGTAATCCTGCTCGTCGCACAGCTCGGTCAAAAATTCTCATCAAATCTAAATGACCGACTAATGCCATATCATCCTGTTTACCAAACCGTACTCGCAATCTTTGAGCTTTGGTTGTATTGGGAACAAAATCTCCTGCAAATTCGGGAATGGGCGGCGGTGGAACTACAATATTATGACCAAAATCGGTGCCACAAACCCCACAATGGGAGCAACTCTCAAAGGAACAATCGGGAACAGTGGCGGATAATAAAGCCTGTTGCAAATCTTCTTTGAGCCATTTTTTCTCGATTCCCGTGTTTATGTGGTCCCAAGGTAGGGGGCGATCGAGGCGTTCGTCTACACTACTTCCTTGCATTACATTCCACTCACCACAAAGCACTTGGCGATATTTCCATTCTAAACCAGCTTCGGATATTGCTTGTTCCCAAGCATTAAAAGCTTTATCTAGATTGTCAAACCACGAATCCATCCCCGCACCCAATTCCCAAGCACGACGCAGTACAGTCCCTAAGCTTCTGTCTCCCCTGCCGACGAAATCTTCCATTGCCGAAATCCGCACGTCGGTGAAATTCACTTTGACTCCCCGCATCCTCCGAAATTCTTGCCGCAGCAATTCTTGCTTGCGTTTAAACTCGGTGGTGGAAACTGAGTGCCATTGAAATGGTGTATGAGGTTTGGGTGTAAAGTTGGAAATTGTTAAGTTAAAGTTCAAAGGTCTTCTACCTTTTGCCCAACATTCCCGCTTTAACCAGTTGACAGTTTGAGCGATGCCCAATACATCAACATCTGTTTCACCGGGCAAGCCAATCATAAAGTATAGCTTTACCTTATCCCATCCTTGTTCCCAAGCTGTTTTTACCCCCCTAAGTAATTCTTCATTAGTCAAACCCTTATTTATTATGTCCCGCATCCTTTGCGTACCAGCTTCTGGAGCAAAAGTCAATCCACTTTGTCGCCTTCCACCCAAAATATTGGCAATATTTTGATCAAATCTATCTACTCGCTGGCTGGGTAGGGAAAGGGAAATATTTTCATCTTTAAGACGATTTTTGATTTCCATCCCTACTGAACTTAAAGCTAAATAATCAGAACAGGAAAGTGACAATAAAGAAAATTCATTGTAACCAGTTTGACGCATCCCTTCTGTGATTGTTTCTACAACCATATCAGGTTCCACATCCCGCGCCGGACGAGTTAACATTCCCGGTTGACAAAATCGACAACCTCTGGTACACCCGCGCCGAATTTCAATTGTCAAACGGTCGTGTACGGTTTCTGTAACAGGAACCAACCCGATAGAATAAGCCGGTATGGGACTAGCAACCCGTCGTATAATCCGTTCGGGTACATCCGGATGGTTGGGATGAACGGAACCATCCCCAGCCATATCGTAAAACTGGGGTACGTATACACCGGGAATTTGTGCCAAATCCAGCAATAATTCTTGACGGCTTAAATCCGCTTTTTTACCTTCTTCTAAAACTAAACCAATTTCTGGCAATAGTTCTTCACCATCTCCCAGAGCGATAAAATCGAAGAAGTTAGCATAAGGTTCGGGATTAGATGTTGCAGTTTGTCCCCCCGCAAAAATCAAGGGATAATTGCCGCGTCTCCTTTCTTCCCAAGTTAAGGGAATACCCGCCAAATCCAACATTTCCAAAATGTTGGTAGCCCCTAATTCATAACTCAGGCTAAAACCCAAAATATCGAAATCAACCAGACTTCGCTTCGACTCTACCGCAAACAAAGGTGTTTGAGTTGCTCTGAGTTTTGCCGTTAAATCCGCACCTGGTAAATAAGCGCGATCGCACAACTGACGGGGCTGAACATTCAATATATTGTAAAGAATGATATGCCCTAAATTAGAAGCACCAACTTCATATACTTCTGGGTAAGTTAACACCCAGCGTATCGTCGCCGTATCCCAAGGTTTGTGTTTTGCTAAAAGCTCATTACCTAGGTAACGGGATGGTTTTGCAATATCCGACGTGATTAATTTATCTACTGTAACAGCCACTATGCTATTTTCTAGCTACTTTTAAGTAATTACAGCTACTCATTTCTAAGATTAGCATTGATTTGTAATTGGGAGACCACTAAAACTGGATTGCTTTGTGATTCAAATTTTCTTAAACGCTCCTGAATCTTTTTCAAGCCAGCCAAAACAGAATTTTGCTTGGAGAAATAATTACTCATCAGTTACATTACCACTTACCAAAAAATTACTCCCTATCTAAACGAAATGTTAAATTAAATTTTTCACAAGTACTTATACTTATTTGCTAAAAATCATTCCTGGATCAAATATTTCAAACACTCTATCTAATTGAGTCAGTTGAAAAAGTATTCTGTGAGCAGGGGAAACAGAGCAAAAGCAAAGACGTTGTTGTAATTGCTTCGCTTTCTTGACTCCAGATACTAATGCCATTAAACCCGCACTGTCTATCAAATCAACTTTTTCCAGGTCTAGTAATACAATTGTATTGCCAAATTGTTTCAGTGCCGCATCCAATTCTTGCTCAAGTTTTAGGGCATTTACGGCATTTAAAGACTCTTGGGGTCGAATAATTGTGATTTTAGGACTATTAAGTATTGCTTGCATAATAATTAGATCCCATTTAAATATTCTTTCTTAAGGGTATAGATGTATTCGACCATAATCTCTTTTTTATCGCATCGACCATTTGTATTAGCTTTCTTTGTAGAATCTTTATTGCCCTACTACTTCTGTTTAAAGATTGTCATAATACTCAAGGCAACCGTAGCTAAATATACTTTTTTATAATTAAAGTTCAAAAATAATCTATATAACCAGCATGACTGCTTGCTGGGTTAGGTCAAAAAATATCTGTAAATCTTAACTATTAAGCATTGGGGCTAATTTTCCCACCTGCTAATTAAACATAAAGAATCCTTATTTTTTCCTTAATCATTGGCTTGTATCTTCTGGAGATGACAAGTAACTTGTCTGCTATATCTATGATCCGAATCACTGATTAAGTAGTGTTTGGATCACGTTTTATACTTAAAAACATCTGGGATAATTGGTATTAAATACATAACGGTTGCTGACCATGAGAACTAAGTACGCTATTCGTCAATTAGTTGAAAGAGCTTTGTTTATTAAAAAATTAACTCCTGAGATAGAAAATCAAATCAATTCCGAGCTTACTCAAATGGGTTACATTTCTGACGTTGATTATGAAGCCTTAGAGCTTTTAATGGCAGAAATGGACGCTGGTAGAGTTCAGCTGGTTCCCAGTCTTTAATACTATTATGATTAATATAGAGTATTAAAGCTAACAGACTAAGCTATTTTGATTAAAGCTGATTATACAAAATACTGCATAGTATTATAAATGGCGCGGGTATAGAAGAGTTTACCATCGCGATAATTTTTATTGAGATAATAAATAATAATTAGTTAAGCAAAATTATTTATAAGTACCTACGCAAAATTAATTGTGTATTGTCATTGCGAGGAACGAAGCAATCACCCGTAGGGTGCGGTTCATCGCAGGGACTTGAAGTTTTCAGAATGTTAAATTAATTTTGCACGAGTACTTATAATTACTCTTGGGTTGTATAATCCTTCCCTACTGCCTAAACGAAATGTTAAATTAAATGTTGGCACAGGTACTTATAAGAGATGGTACTGGGTGCGATGGCGCTTCAATTTTCAATGCCACTCCTTAGAAGTCGGATTTGTGAGTATAAATACCTCTAACACAATTATAATTATTGTAAAAAACCTACTTATTTCCCAAACTTGATTCAGCCTAAATTAACGTGATATCTCCTCATTTTGATTCCCTTGCCAAAATTGCTGAATAAATTCATAAAGCTGTTGCGATCGCGTTTGAGATAATTCAGGTTTTGGTTCTTTTGCGATAATTTGACTGTATAGCCCAATGACTTGGGTATCTAAAGCTGGTTGAAACAAATTTATTGACCACAACAAATCCGAACTAGAACGCAAATCGGTTACTTGTGGTGGTTCGTACTCCTGGGTAATAAGCAATAAAGGACGCACCCAACACAAATCACGTTCGGTAACTACTTGAATAACCTCTGTATATAACCTGCGATCGCCATATTCGAGAAAAACTATTTGTCCAACTTGAAAATTTGCTTTGATCTCCATAAGAAATGCGGGTTTGAAGCAATTCAGTAAAAAATACTCATCAGAAAGATGGGTGTGAAACCCCGTCCTATAAGGACGGCTTTATAGTTTTCACTACTGCCTTGGGGTTGCTTGAATCGGGGTGCTTTTGTAATGCACTTTCAATGGGACAATTACCATTTCAAATCTTGCAACCCTGTACACATAGTGTTTTGCTCCTTCATAGCCTCCCTTGCGGGGTAATGTTAGCTTCGCCAATGTTTTAAGAGCTTGTTCGGCTGAAAGCACTATTCCAGTGACCTTAGAACTGTTTAACCTTCAGCGACAGAGCAAGGAACTAGCTTCGCATTCTTTGGTGTCGTGACTCAAAAAACGTAGTACTCGAAGTACTTAGGCTGGTCAGGATGGCTTGTCGATTACTCTTTCAAGCCTCATGCCTTTAGGCTGAGGTTCCTGACAAACTAAGCCTTACCAGCAGGATATGTTAACATAAAACCTGACCTTATTGTAGCGAGTGCGTAAGTCCGATAATTAATCGACCGTAGAAAACTGTTGAGCGATCGCACTATGGCAATTAGTGCTATACAATATTAAAAATAATCAACTATTAAGTAAAGTTGAGATAATAGGTCTGTTGTAGTAAACAAAAAATGTTCTTACCATAATAACCGTGTCAGTCGAAATATTAGAGAAGCCCTCAACAACCCGTAAACACGCCCCTCGGTATCGTGTTTTGCTCCATAACGATGACTACAACACTATGGAGTATGTGGTGCAGACACTAATTACCACAGTGCCGAGTCTCAGCCAACCCCAGGCTGTAAGTATTATGATGGAAGCCCATACAAATGGATTCGGTTTAGTTATTACTTGCGCTCAAGAACACGCCGAATTTTATTGCGAAACTCTAAAAAATCATGGGTTAAGCAGTACAATCGAACCAGAGGAATAAAATTAACGAACTGTTCATATCAAGTTGCCATCTGCCTTGAAAGCATGGTAAGGAGACAATAACTAAACCCGCATTTCTGACAAACAAGAAGGAAGTTGGAGTGAGTAGTAAGTAGTGAGTAGTGGGAAAATCAATCCCTCACTCAACGCTTACCACTTACTTGTGAGAAATCCAGGTAAAGTATATTTTGTGTTGTCTAAATCTTTACCGATATAAATCACTGGGTATGAAAATTAACTTAGTTAGTTTAGCTCAACGCCCTGCCCCCATCAGGTTGGGCTGTTTTGTTTTATGTTTACTGTTACCTTGGTTGCCTTATGCAGCAGCGATATATATCTTAGTCAAGGATGAAAATACCCGGACTATTTTAACAATGGGTATTTTGGCGGTTGAGTTTTTATTTTTACTACCTTGGTGGAGTAAATACATCCATCAGCAATCCCAAACATTTAGTCATTATGGTTTAGAATTTACTCGGCTTTGGTTCGTCGAGTTGCTGCGTGGTGTAGCAATTGGACTGATAAGTATTTTAATTTTATACGGTTTACAAGGAATATTCGGTTGGTTAATTTGGCAGCAACCCAGTTTTTCGATGGTGCAATTAGTTTTGGAAGGATTAATTAGTGCTTTGGGTATAGCTTTTGCTGAAGAATTATTTTTCCGGGGGTTCATATACGATGAATTGCAGCGAGATTACGATGCAAAAACAGTAATTTGGGGTGTTGCAATGATTTTCGCCCTATTGCATTTTATCAAACCACTACCAGAAATTATTCGTACATCGCCGCAATTTTTGGGATTATTACTGTTAGGTTTGGCTTGCGTCTGGGCTAAACGTAGTTGTAGAGGACGTTTAGGTTTACCCATCGGAATTCATGGAGGTTTAGTTTGGGGTGTTTATATTATCGAAGTCGGAAAACTGATCAAATATACCGGCACAGTTCCTCAATGGATTACTGGCATCGATAATAATCCCTTAGTTGGAATAATGGGATTATTAGGTTTAACATTATTAGCATTGTGGACGCGCCAAAAACAGTTGAAACTATTGAAGATTCCTGTAGAAAATAAGTCGGGTTTTTAAGATAAATATCCATCACACAATATCAGTTATCAGTGAACAGTAAGCAATTATGATTTCTCGGTTAAACATGACATACAAGAAAAGAAATACAGTTTTAATATCTCAACGGATTATCTATTCCCCATATTTTGTGTTTAATTGCCGATAATATTAACTGTTAACTGATAACTGTTCACTGATAACTGATTATTGACTCAAAGGTAAACTGATAAAACCCCATTTGTTGCCAACTTTAACCCATGCCTGACCTAATTTCGGATCAACTGCACTTTTTTGGTATGACAATAAATCACCTGCATGGTCAAATTGCGGCGGAATTATTATATTACCACTTTGATCGATATAGCCCCATTTATTTTCAACACTTACTTTCGCTAAACCTTGGGAAAATACACCCGCATCGTCAAATTGTGGCTTGATAACAAGTTTACCGTTCTTATTTATATAGCCATACTTGCCATCTATCCATACTGATGCAAGTCCGTCAGAAAAACTGCTAGCTTCTAAAAAAGATGGTTTAATCTGAAATTTACCCGTGCTATTTATATATCCCCACTGGTTATTGTTACTTGCTAATGCCAATCCTTCAGAAAAATTCCATGCTTGTTCAAATTGAGGCTGGATAATTAATTTTCCTTGAAGATTAATGTAACCCCACTTTTTATCAATTTTAATTGGTGCCATATCTTCATTGAAAGAACCAGCATCGTTAAATTGCGGCTTAATGACAAATTTTCCAGTTTTATCAATATAACCCCATTTGTCGCCCACTTTCACAGGTGCTAGGGCTATCTTGTCAGCAACCTTACTTTGCTTATCTATGACAAAAGACATCGCATTATCAAATTGGGGCTTGATGACAAACTTACCAGTTTTGTTGATATAACCAAATTTATTACCTAACTTTACCAGTGCTAATCCTTGAGAAAAATCTTTAGCGATATCAAATTCGGTTTTAATGGCTAAAAGACCTTTTTTATTGATATAACCCCATTTACCGCTGATATTCACCCATGCTAACCCTTCGGAAAACTCTCCAGCACCATCAAAAACTGCTGGGATAATAACTCTACCAGTGCGATCGATATATCCTTCACGGTAGCCAATGTATACTGGAGCCAGACCTTCGGAAAACTCGCTTACAGATGTAAATTGTGGCTGAATTATAAAAGTAAAATTGTGATTTTTACTACTTTTTAAACTTTTGGATAATGAATTTTTAACCTTAGAAAACGCTGGTGATACAGATATTAAGCAAGTTAGAGTTACCGCTAAAGCAGAAATTACTACTAATCGGTTGCGAGCTACTGCAAAAGTCGCCTTTTGTGATACAACCATAAAATTATGTCAATCGTGTCAATTGTGTCAAATTTCTCTAGATTTTAATACTGGTATTCCCCAGTCATATAAAGGTTCATAAATTTTTCTGTTTTCAGATAAATTTACTCAACCTGTTTCGATAACGTCTAATTTTGCTTAAATGTTCCTGTATAAGTAATATCAAGCTCAGTCTGTGGATATGTGGCGATCGCACTGTCAAAGCTTGACATAATAAACGCTAAATTTGCAGTTTATTTGACAACTTTTTCCACTATAGTTCCGATTAAACAAGCGTTATCAAAATTTGCACCACTTAAATTTGCCCCGTCTAATTCCGCACAAAGTAAATTTGCACCATTTAAATTTGCCCCGGAAAGATTGGCTTTACGTAAATCGGCTTCCTCTAAGTTGGCTTCGCTAAATAACGCCCCCTGTAAATCTGCACGACTTAAATCTGCACCTTTAAGGTTAGCACCCGTAAGATTAGCACCTCTTAAATCGGCACCGCGTAAGTCAACACCTTGTAAGTTAACGTTAATTAAATTAGTACCGCTTAAAAAAGCGCCTGCAAAAGAAACTTCACTAAGTCTAGCACCCATGAAGTTCGCGCCGCGCAAATTGCTACCTCGTAAATCGGCACCAGTTAAATCTGCTTGCATCAAATTAGCTCCCATCAAGTTTGCTCGCAAATCCGCTTGTTGGAGATTTGCACCCATTAGATTTGCTCCTTCCAAATGAGCGCCTTCAAATTTGGCATTAGCAAAATTTGTTCCAACAAGAGAAGCACCAGCAAAATTGACTCGGCTTAAATCAGTTTGGGATAAATCTTCGTCTTCTAAATTAACTCCAGCTAACTGCTTTAATTCACCCGATTTAATAGCTTCAATATTCATATATTTATATCTTTTTTGTATCAGTAATAATTAATACAGCATATTTGTTCTTTATGAGGCAGATTCGGACGGGCAGGGATACCCATCCCACAAGAGCTTTATCATATAATGCTGTACGTCATTTAACTACCCGTGCCTTCTAATTTAACATTTCTCCTGTCTCCGGAGGAGACGCTGGCGCGAACGTTTGGATAGGGTTGGGGGGAACTTTTAACAGGGAACAGCGATATGACTGAGTAGTAAATATACAATTAATGAAGACTTACCTACTTATATGCAAAATGCTGTATATATAATAGAATATATATTTTAAATATTATATTTAAATATATTTAAATTAAAAACAACTAGACGCAAAGAGACATAAGCAAAAGTCGCTCTTTACGTCTATCAATGAAATTATTATCTTATCGGTCAAAACTACCGTAAGTGGTTATTTCACTAAATTTGCTTGTCTCTTGTTGTTTATTGTCAAGCAACCACATTCCGGCGCTCAATTTTGGTGTAATTACGGGTAATTCCATCCCTTGATGCAAACCCATGACTAATAAAGTCAAAGTTTCTACTAATTTAGGATCAAAATGGCGCGATTGCTGTTGTCTGCACTCTTCTAAAGCTTGAGTAAGTATTTCTTCCTTGGTTAAGCCGGAAGAAAATTTTTGGTTGACTCGACATTGAAAGTCTGCTACTAAAGCTAAAATTCTTGATTCTAAAGGAATTTCGTCTCCTGCTAAGGCTGCTGGTTCTCCAGTACCATCCCACCACTCGGATTGATGGGTAATAATTTGTGCTATAGCCCGTAGTCTGGGCATAGTACGTAAAACTTGTGTCCCCGGTACTAAAGGACAAGTTAAAGGGCAACTAGGAGCATCTTCTTGATAGCGCGTGGATGTTCCTGGAACCAAAACGCTTTGAGCCGTTTGTAGGGGATGTATGCGATGTAGAAAGCCTGCAAGCCGCAATCTTTTCATCTGCCAGGCAGGCAAATCTAAAAGCTGCCCCATGGTTTCTGATAAAGCGACAACTTCTGTTGCAGCCATTGGGTTAGTAATGTCAGCAGCATCAAGAAGTTCTGCCATCCGCAAAAATGCCTGAATTTCATTAGAAACTAAGTTTCTATCCAAAATTTGATAGCGATTACCTGCGGGAACGGAAATATTTATCTGCCCCGTCTGTAAATAATCTACTACCCTAGAAACTACAGTCGCTAAATCTTCCGATGTGACAACTGCTGGCTTAATTGCTTGTTGATATTGGCGCAACTTTTTCCCTAATTCCGGATTGTAACTTTCAATGTGCGCGATCGCAATCTGAGCCGTTTCCCTGACCAAATCTGGCTCAAATGTCCACAAACCGTAGAATTTCCGCTCTAAATCCGATGCTGGCTGTCCTGACAAACCGTAATCTGCTGCTGATAGCTCTTGACAAATTACCATCGCTGTGTAATTTGGCGATAGAATAATTAAATGCCATTCTTCAGCCACCGAATCAGTTGAATCTATAGCAACCAAATCCACGTTAGAAAGTTTGCTGGTGGGATGTTCCAGCCAAGCACTATCAGCGGCTGCCATGATGGCAATTTGTTGCGAACATTTGGCAATATCTTCGTAACGTTTCGCTTCTTCTAGATACCATTTGCCTTGTTGAAAAGCCGTAATAACTAAAGGCTTACTATTATCATTTAATATATGGTCTTCTAAAGCATGGCAAAGAGCGACCAAAGTATTCTTATAATAAACGCCGTATCTAATCGGTTTTTTGCTATCTTGATGGGCTTGTTGTAGCCTTTGGAGTATTGAGCCTTCTAACATTTGATTTTATTAAAGTAATCGCCAGTGGATTGCGAGAATATTTTAATACCCCGTAGCTACAGCTATAGAGTAATTGGTTGAATAGAGTAGGACGAAATACAACGTCCTACTAGTTTTCTATGATACACCCGCTAATTGCTTTGATTTTGTTTCAATTGGGGCGGAAAGTGCTTCTTCTAAGTCAGCACAACCAAGTTTTTCTTCCAAAATTTTCATGACTTCCCGTCCGAAATCATTGGGATTTTGTTTCATCGCTTGCAAACAAACTTGACCAAAAAAAGAACCTAGGGGTTCGGGATTCCATAATAGCTTTCTCGCATTCCACGGCGCTAAGAGCATGGGATTGTAACCTTGATTAAGAATACCTTCTTTAAAAGCGTATTCTTCTAAATGAGTATGGGGTTGCAATCCAATAAAGAATATTGCCGGTTCAACTTTATCTACTCCGAAAATTCGTTCTAATTCGCGATGGTAAGCGATGGTTTGACGGATAGTTTCGGGACGTTCATCTATTACATTAAAAGAATAGTTGACGGAAACCAAATCATTGAAACCAGCTGCTTTCAAATCTCGGCAGTTTTCCAGAACAGTTCGCAAATTATAACCCATTCGCATTTTTCGCACCAGTTCTTGAGAACCGCTGGTAATACCGATTTCAAAATAGTTCATGCCGGTTTTCACCATTAAATCGCACAGCTTGGGAGTGAGGTTATCGGCACGGATATAAGCAGCCCAGTTGATATCCGTCATTCCGGAATCAACAATTTTCTCCAATAGTTCCACAGCATCATCCATAAATTTCCGCGCTGGAATAAATTGAGCATCAGTAAACCAGAATTTACGAATACCTCGATCGTAAAGTTGTCGCATCTCCGCAACTACTTCCTCAGCCGGATTAATCCGTACCTGTTTTCCTTCCACAACCGTGTAAACACAGTAGCAGCAATTATGAGGACAACCGCGTTTAGTTTGTACCCCGATATAAAAGTCTTCTTCTTGGAGATAATAGCTAAATTCCGACCATATACTTTCAATATAATCGTAATTACAGGCAGATTTTTCCACTGGTGAGGGTTGTTCATGAATCAATCGCTGACGGGGTTGAGTTTCTCCCACCACATAACAGCGTTCATCTCGGAAATCCTTACCGCTCAAAAGTTTTTCTAATAAAGTTTCTCCTTCACCAACGGAAACAATAGAACCTTTGGGTAAGCTGCTGCTCAACTGCTCGTAATAAACGCTAACCGCACCACCACCGATAACTACGCGAACATCTTTATTGTATTTAAGAGCGCGTTTTAATCCACGTTTAATTAGTGCCGAATTCCGCCAAAGTTCCGTATAAAAGCCCTTGAGCATTTGAAAACCGCCCAAAGCACCGTGTAACTTCACAAAGGGATTTTTAGCATAGAAAATTTCAAAAGAATATTGTAGGGGATTCCCACCTCTTCCACCGACTGGAGCAAAAATGTGAATATCTCGCCAAGAATAAATCAATAGCGTCGGTTTAAATTCATCAATACAGGCATCCAGAGCCGATTTATAGTCTAAAGGTGGTACCGTTCCCAAATCAAGAATCCGCTGTTCGACGTTCGGAAACACCTTGTGGACATGATCTGCAAGGTAAACTACCCCAATCGGAAAAATGGGATTACAAGGAAGACGAACGTAGAGAATTTTGTTTTCCATAGCTAGTGTTTCAACTTCCATCTTGCTGTTTTCAAAGAAAAAAGAGAGTTAATACCCGCATTAAAAATACGTATTTAAATAAATTGTCGCTTTTTATTGCCAAAGTCGAACGGCGCAAAGCCCATTCATTTTATATACATACTATTATGAAAATTCACTTCATATAGCTTTACGATAACATCCACTTCGTTTTTTAAACCGATTTCCCCCTTAAAGTGGCTTGCTATTGACGGATCGCTAAACATAAAAAAAGCTATCGAGGAAACCGCTCTTATATTTATAGTCGGGGATTGTTGCACAAGTGACTGCAATTCGCTGGACAAACTTAGGTATAACAAGACGAAGGAAGTAATTTCAAACTCTCAATTTATAACTAAATTCCTTGCTCCTAACCACTTGCCAAATAATAATTACTGATTTTTTCTGTAGTATTTATGATAGTTAATCAATTATACAAAGCTGTTAACTGTTAACTGATTCGAGTCAAACTGCATTAAATAATTCTATAAATTTCATAAAAATATTCTCATGAATACTACATAATGTATAATCGCAAAAAACGCATAAAATTTTACAAAAATTTCATATCTAGAATATATCTTAAGGTAGAAATAGCATACAAATACCCAGTTGGTATTGAAGGTTACAGTAGGTGGGGATCGACCGTGCTAATTTTGCTAATGTAGGATAGAATTGTGGCGACAAGCTCGTCAGCAGTTATGGCTCAAATAATAGATCCGTTACCACCCAATCCACAGGGAAAATTTCTCTGCTGCTACGTTAATGCCACAAGTAAAATACAGGTGGCTCGCATCTCCAACATTTCTAATTGGTACTTTGAACGGGTTGTTTTTCCAGGACAAAGATTGGTTTTTGAAGCACCCCAATTAGCTCAATTAGAAATTCATACAGGGATGATGGCAAGTGCAATTTTATCGGATACTATTCCGTGCGATCGCCTTGTAATTGACGAAGCAAATAATTCTGATTTACAAGTAAATTCAGATAATCCCAATAGTGATTCCATCGATAAAAATTCCTTTGTGTCCTCAATTAATTCCAAAATCGGAGATACAACAAAACCATTAACAATCGTTGGCTTGACATCTATATAATTAAAATTTTTTTTCTCTATTTTTGGGTTGCCTTGATTTGCAACCCGTTTTTATTTAAGAGGAGTTGGTTGATGGTGGTTAGTTGATGGTGGTTAGTTGATGGTGGTTAGTTGATGGTGGTTAGTTGATGGTTGTTAGTTGATGGTGGTTAGTTCTTGGTGGTTAGTTGATGGTTGTTAGTTGATAGTGGTTAGTTGATGGTGGTTAGTTCTTATTTATTTCCCCTAGTCCCCCCATCCCCCCATCTCTTTTTCATCCCGACACTTTTGGTATCTGGTTGTAGTTGTTAGTTGTGAGTATAAAAGTTAAAAATAATTACAAACATCTAACAATAAAAACTTAGAATAATTTTATGAGTCAGAAGCGGATTTTAGTCACAGGTGCAAGTGGCTGTATTGGTCATTACATCAGTGAATTATTGATCAAAGAAACCGAACACGAACTGTATTTGTTGGTGAGAAATCCAGACAAATTGAAAGTTGATACTCAAGCTCGTGCTGGTATTCATGTTTTGCAAGGTGATATGCAAAAAATCTTTGATTTTGCTGAATTGCTCAAAACTATAGATGTCGCAGTGTTAACAGCAACAGCTTGGGGTGGTACGGGAACTTTTGATATTAATGTAGTTAAAACAATTGAATTACTCAACCTGTTAGATGTGGAAAAATGTGAACAGGTAATTTATTTTTCTACAGCTAGTGTTTTAGATAGTAAAAATCAACCTCTTAAAGAAGCAGGGGAACTGGGTACAGATTATATTCGTTCCAAATTCGACTGTTTGCAGAAATTTTCAAAACTACCTATTCAATCCAAAATTACAAAAGTTTTTCCTACATTAGTGATCGGTGGTGACGAAAATAAACCACTTTCTGCTGTAACGTCCGGTATTCCCGAAGTAACGAAATATATTGATATAATTCGATTTTTGAAAGCAGATGGTAGCTTTCACTTTATTCACGGAAAAGATATTGCTACCGTTGTAAAGCATCTGATTGATAATCCTCCCAAAGCAGAAGAACCGAGAAAATACGTTTTAGGACAAGAAAAAACTACAGCTAACGAAGCAATAGAAGAAATTTGTGCATATTTTGGTAAACCGATTTACTTCCGCATTCCTTTATCTTCATCTTTAGCAGATTTAATAATTAAAACCTTCAAAATTCAAATGGCTGCATGGGATAGATTTTGCATGAAATATCGCCATTTTACCTATGAAGAAATAGTTAACCCTACAACATTTAATTTATCAAATTACTGTACCACTATGAGTGATGTTTTAAAAACTAGCGGTGTAGAGAAGAAGTGAGGGGATAAGGGGACAAGGGGATGGTAAGTAATAACTCAAAACTCCTAACTCAAAACTCCCGTAGAGACGTAGCATTGCTACGTCTCTACAATTCCTAACTCAAAACTCCTAACTCCTAACTCCTAACTATTAACCGTTACCCAAAAATCGGCGGTTTTAACTTGAGCATTACGTTTGAATTGTAGCCAAAGTTTGTAGGTTCCTGGTTGAGGAAATTTAGTTGTAAAATGTACCTGATTATTAGATGAATTCTTGATATTTTCAATATTAATATAATCTGATTCTACTAAAGGAGAGGAACTTTTAATAACTACTAGATTTGCTTTTTGACCTAAATATGGGTTTAAATCTTGCACTGGTTTATTGTTACTTGCTTGCTTGATATCGAATTTTAAAGTAACTTTTTTACCGGCTTTAATATCAGATTGAGACAAATTTAAATCTATTTTGGTGTCAGATAATATTTTCGTTTTACTAAAACTTTCTAATTCTGTAGGAAATGGAACTTCACCGGGAATAGATACTTTTTCTACAAAAACTTGTTCTTTTTCACCCGATGGATTGTAATCACTAAAAACGGTATAATCTCCGGGAGCCGGGAATTTTGGCTTGACTTCAATATTTTGATTATTTTTATAACTAGCTTGAGCCAAATCAAAATACC
The DNA here is from genome assembly GCF_015207665.1 of Plectonema cf. radiosum LEGE 06105. Taxonomy (GTDB): domain Bacteria; phylum Cyanobacteriota; class Cyanobacteriia; order Cyanobacteriales; family Nostocaceae; genus Rivularia; species Rivularia radiosa_A. The sequence goes on along the minus strand of NZ_JADEWL010000074.1, from coordinate 3,973 downwards.
TCAAGTCGTTGCTTACCACAACCATATTTATTTGCTTCGGTTTAGAAGCGTCATTACTATTATTAGCTTTTGCTACAGTTGCTGGAATCTCAACCTTTATCGGAATGGGTTGATTTGGTGTAATTTTTTCTGGAATAGTTAATTTTCCTTTGGTAGCTTGTGAATTTTGCGGATTTGCTGAAGGTTGCTTACTTCGAGAAGTTTGTTCGGGAACAGATTCTACCTGAGATTGTTGATTATCGGATGTATCTTCAGTTTTGGTGGTAGACAAGCAACCCTGAGATAAAAATAAGCTGCTTAACAAAGCAATTCCAGCAACCGAATATTTCATTGTTAATTTTCTTTACGTTATACGAGTAATTGGTGTTTTCTTCCAATCCGTTATAACAAACCAAGAATATTATGTAACCCACAATTGTGATACTTCTAATTCCCAATTGGGAAACAATTCAGCAAAACTGAGTTTATCTCCATCTTGTAAAATATTAACTATGTGCTTTTTATCCCGCTCATAAATATAAACAGTAACAGTACGTTCATCAGGATTAATCAGCACAACTGAACCGATACCTATTTCTAAAAACTGAAATATCTTGTTTTGAACGGTACTAAGTTGGTCAAATGCTGATTTTATTTCTACCACTAAATCTGGTGGTAATTCTGGGTAAATTCGCGGTACTTGTTTGAGTTTTTCTTTGGAATAAAAAGAAATATGTGGAGCTATTATATCTCCATTAAATAGCTGAAACCCTGTATTTGAACTAACTATATATCCCAATTGATGCGACTCAACCCAAGAAGACAATATACTGCAAAAACGAGCGCTGATTAAACCAGAAGTAAAATCTATGGGAGTCGGATATTTTTTATCAGTAGGTGTAATTTGTGGTATCTTAACTTCCCTTAGTCTAATTTCTTCTAAAACTTTGTGAAAAAGATTATTAGTATCTACACCCAATATTTTCAATACTTGAACTCCTACTCCTCCTCCTTCAAGCAACAAACCTAGTAAAAGATGCTCGGTATCAATGTAATTGTGTCCTAGTTGATGTGCTTGTTCTCCAGCTAATTCAATAACCTGCTTTACTCTGGGTGTAAACGGTATTTTTAAATCTAAAAAGCTGGAACCCCTACCGATAATTTTTTCTACTTCGACACGAGCTTCATCAAGGGTTATACCTGTAGATTTGAGAACTTTCGCTGCAATCCCATTCTCAATAGCAATTAATCCTAATAAAATCTGTTCCGTACCGACAAAATTATGTCTTAAATGACGAGCTTCTTGTTGAGCTAACTGAATCACCCGTACTGATTGTAAAGTCCATTTGTCAAATGTAAAGTGTCCTTGAGCAAGTGCTATTACCTTTGATGCTTTAGCAGTCAATCTATCAAGCATAGAAACTCCCGTAGAATTTTTTTGAGAATCGGCTTCAAACAAAAATATTGTTTCAATTGCACAATCGAACATCTGGGCAATTTTCATCGCTAAAGTCAGACTAGGGTCATATTTGCCTTTTTCGATGGCGTTAATCGTTTGACGACTTACTCCCAAGCGTTCTGCTAGCGCTGCTTGCGAGAAATTACGTTGTGTCCTGAAAATTTTTAGGCGGTTTTCCATTAGTTGCAAATTAATATACTTGCATAGCCTATTTTTACCACCATGCTCTTATGGTAAATCTAGTTTTACTAAATGTCAAGTTTACTTTACACAAGATGGGGTGGTTTTTAATATAAATAATATAGAGACGTAGCAATACGCCCCGTCTCCATAACTTCGATTCACACCGAATAATTTACTTTTTCTATAAGAATCCGAAAATTCAACTAGCCGAACTAACAGTTTGTTCTGCTTCTGCTGGTAAATTTTGTCCTAATTTGGGTTCGGTACCAGCAAGTAACCGCTCAATATTGCTACGATGGCGGAGAATGACATACAAACCACCCGCAACACCAAATAGTATATAAGGTAACGGTTGATGCAGTAAAACCATGAAAATCGAAACTGCGATCGCGCCGCAAATTGAACTTAGTGATACAATTCGTGATATGGCGATAACTACGGCAAATACACCGAATGTTGCTAAACCAACCTGCCAATTCATTGCTAACAAAATACCTAAACTTGTAGCTACGGATTTACCACCGCGAAATCCTAAAAATATTGATTTACTATGTCCAAGTATGGCAGTTAAACCAGCTAAAGTTACCATAATCGGCTGCCAAAGTTCGGGATTAACTGTTGCTGGAATAAAATTATTATTGGATGCAAACTCAAACAACCAATAAACAAGAAATATTGACAATACTCCCTTTAAACAATCAATAAATAAAACAAATGCACCAGGTCCTTTACCCAAAGTTCTTAAGACATTAGTGGCACCAGTAGAACCAGAACCAATTTCTCGAATATCAATTCCTTTCAACAACTTGACCACAGTGTAACCTGTAGGTGTAGAACCTAAAAGGTAAGCTGCGACTAAAATTGCTCCACACAAACTTAACCAAATAGCCATATTTTTAGTTGACAGTTGACAGTTGACAGTTGACCTTTGACCTTTGACCTTTAACCTTTGACCTTTAACCTTTAATTGAATAACTAATCTTATAAATATTCATCTTCGTAAGAGTTTCTCATCATTTTGGGGTCGGGGGCAAAAGCTAACCATAATGGAAATTGCAACAGCCCGACATTAATTTGTTCTTCCGAATCATCAACAATAATAAAAGGTTGTAAATTAGCTTTTACTAAACGTTCCGCTTTTTGTGCGACTGCTGATGGTGTTTCAAATAATGCTAAACCTCTATCTGGTCCAAAATCGGGACGACCAATTCCCAAACAATCTTGTAAGCCACGTCGCCATTCTCCCAAACGTTCCGGCGAATTAGCTAATACCAAAGTACGAACGCGATTACCATATAAAGAATACAGTATCGATATAATTGCTGAAGAGACGAGTGTATTTTGCAACCTACTGCCCATAGTTCGTAAAGCACCGCGTCCACCTTGTTTGAAAAACCAGGATGAAACTCGTTCCGCGTGAACTGGTTCAAATGTACGACGCAACTGCCACGGTGGTCCGTAGTAATCTGGTTTAGTGCGATATTGATCTATTAAAGTGCGAATTTTTTTTGTCGTGTCTTGGAACTGCCCCCGGCTAAATTGCGAAGTATCGCGATCGTCATAATCATCCTCGAATTCCGAGTCGAATTCGTCGTCATCCGGCTGATTTTTTTGCGTGACGGGTTGGGGGGGTTCCGGCTTCATTGCTGGAACTAATTCTAACTGTTCTGCGGCTGCGGCTAAATCTACTAAGCTACCAGTTAGATAATCTTTAAAACCTTGGACTCGAATTGCTAATTCTTGAGAAGCACCTGCGAAAGTCGTCCGCATTTCATTGCGAATACGTTCTTGACGACGTTCGAGTTGTTCAACAGAAATTAATAGAGTTTGTTTACGGTGTTCTAAATCAGAAAGCGCTTCTTGAGTCATTTTAGAGAGAGCTTTTTGAGTATTACCCACTTCAGTTTGAAGAGTTTTGTAAGACGCTTGTAGATCAGCAATTTCCTGTTTTAACGACTCTTCGGTACTTTGTAACTGCGCTACTCGCTGAGCGACAAGATTGTATTCTGGGGAATTATTAGCCGCCGATTCCGAGTTTATTTGTAATTTGTCTGGAATATTATTTTCATTTGAATTCGCCATAATTGGGTTAACTGGTAATAAATTTTCTTTTGTAGAACTTGGTATTTGCGATCGCGCTACCAAGGAATCCTGTATAGAATTTTCCGTTTGTTCAACTGTATCGCTTTCTTGTAACTCTTCTTGGTTATAGGTTTCGTCTTGGTTCATCAGAAAGATGGGTGTGAAACCCCGTCCTATAAGGACGGCTTTATAGTTTTCACTACTGCCTTGGGGTTGCTTGAATCGGGGTGCTTTTGTAATGCACTTTCAATGGGACAATTACCATTTCAA
>NZ_JADEWL010000073.1 GCF_015207665.1 Plectonema cf. radiosum LEGE 06105 | reverse complement strand
GCTAAGTAATAAGTAATAAGTAATAAATTCTTAGTTCTTACTCAAAACTCCTCACTCCTCACTCCTAACTCCTCACTCCTCACTCCTAACTCCTCACTCCTCACTCCTAACTCCTAACTCCTAACTCCTAACTCCTAACTCCTAACTCTTAACTCAAAACTCCTAACTCCTCACTCCTAACTCCTAACTCCAAACTCCAAACTCCTAACTTCCATCAAGATGATTGTTCGGCTAACTTCAACTGTTGCCACCAACGATTTAAGGGATAATAAACCACCGGAGCCCAAAGACTGCTAAGAATAGCGGAAGCAAGAGTTACTTTTTTGTAATATGCCCAAATAACATCTGAATTAGCAGTACCGTGGGCAATAATCTGTAAGGCGAAAATCGTATCCGATAAAATAGCCATCAAGAAGACAATTAAGGCAATAGAAATAAAATCTTCTTGAATAAAACGTTGTTTCTGAAACAAGCCAATGAGAAAACCGACAACGCCCAAACTTAAAGCATGAGTTGGCTGAGGTGAAGTCATTGCATCTTGAAGCAACCCTAAAACGATACCAGCAAAAGCACCTTGAAAAGCCGAACGCTTGACACTCCAAGCCACAACCCAAATTAACAACCAGTTAGCCGTAATTCCCACCAATTCCATACCGGGAAAGCGATTTGGTAACAGAAATAAACATAATAATACAGACCCACTAATTACCGCCCAATCTGCAATTTGGCGTACATTGGGATGCCAACGAGAGAGAGGTTTAATGGGCTTATTGGGTTTTTTGCGTCGGGATGGAGGTTGTCCAGAAGTTTGCTTATTTCTAGTCCGAAATGAAGGTTGACCAGAATTGTGCTTCCTCCTAGAGCGAAATGGAGGTTGTCCAGAAGTTTGCTTCCTCCTAGCCCGAAATGAAGGTTGCCCAGAAGTTTGCTTGTTCCTCACCCGAAGTTTGGGAATATTCATTGAACTGTAGCCTTGCTGTGAAATTATTTCTGTGTATCTTTGTTTTCGGGTGCTGGGACGACGGGTGGTTTAGGATTAACTGTTACCCAGTCAAGAGAACGAATTGGAGGGAAAAGCTCGACTGTGGCAACTGACGCGGGAAGTCTTTTTAAATCTAATGATTTTATTTTGCCTATAGGTACACCGGAGGGAAATTTAGAACTATAAGTTGATGTAGAAACTACATCCCCCGGTTTGACATTTGGTACTTTTTCGTAAAATTCTAATACCGCATCAGCAGAACCATCTCCTCGTAAAATACCTTTGGCTCCAGTACGGCTGATATTTACACCTACTTGTGAAGTCATGTCGCTAATTAACAAAACGCGGCTAGTGTTGGAAGTTACGTTATCTATCAAACCAACCAAACCACCTTCAGCCTTCACTACATAACCTTCCTGAATTCCTGCAAGGCTACCGCGATTCAAACTTACCTGTTGCCACCAATTGTCTGCACTACGTCCAACCACGCGAGCCGGAATTGTAGGTACATCTTTTGGTTCTTTTTCTACATATTTTAATAAAGCCTTGAGATTTTGATTCTGGCTTTCTAATTCAGTTATTTTGGCTTGCAGTTCTTGTACTTTAGCGTCTTTGAGATATTGTTGTTGATTCGGCTCGCTTTGAAACACCTCAAGGGGACGAGTAATACCATTGTACAACTCAGCCAAAAGTTCACCTTGAGTTTGGCGGACTATGAAAACTCCACCAACCACTAACACCAATAACCCTAACTGTAACCCTTTACGCTCCCACCGGCGACGTGCAGTAAACATATAAACCGACCTATAGCAGAAAATTTACTTAATAAATACTTAACTTAACTTAACTTAATAAGAAGATATCGGATTCTCCATAGAATCCAATACCTTATCGAACAAAGCGAATCTACAAATTTACATATTGCGAGAACGAGCGCTGAATACCCGTTCTAACTGTTTGAAATTTTCTAACACCCGACCAGTACCCAATACTACACAGCTTAGAGGGTCGGCGGCAACGTGTGTTACAATACCTGTCTCATGACTGATTAAAGTATCTATACCCTTGAGCAAAGCACCACCACCAGCAAGCATAATGCCCCGATCAATAATATCTGCTGCTAGTTCGGGTGGTGTACGTTCTAGCGTCCGCTTCACTGCTTCAATAATAACTGAAAGCGGTTCGGACATACTTTCACGAATTTCTGGTCCTTTAATTGTAACAGTTCTGGGCAGACCAGAAAGTAAATGTAAACCTCGAACTTCCATGATCGCTTCTTCATCATCATGAGTCGGATAGGCAGAACCAATACGAATCTTGATATCTTCTGCTGTACGTTCCCCAATCACCAAGTTATGAACTTTCTTCATATACTGGATAATTGATTCGGTTAATTCATCCCCAGCAATACGTACTGATTCACTCAGCACTGTACCTTGAAGACTAAGTACTGCAACTTCAGTGGTACCACCACCGATATCAATAATCAAGTTACCAGTAGGTTCAGCTACTGGCAGCCCTGCCCCAATCGCTGCTGCTACAGGTTCATCGATTAAATAAACCTCTCTAGCCCCTGCTTGAGATGCAGCATCCATTACAGCCCTTCTTTCAACGCCAGTTACACCACTAGGGATACCAATGACAATCCTGGGTAAAACCAGAGATTTGCCCCCGTTAACTCGGTTAATAAAATGCTTCAGCATCAACTCAGCAGTATCAAAGTCAGCAATTACACCATCGCGTAAAGGACGCAAGGCAATTACATTCCCAGGAGTTCTACCGAGCATTTTCTTCGCATCTTCTCCGACAGCCAGCGCAACCTTTTCGTTTTTGTCAATAGCAACAACTGAAGGTTCTTGGAGTACAATACCTTTGCCAGAGACATAAACGAGAGTGTTGGCAGTACCCAGGTCGATACCCATATCCCGCGACAAGGAAAACTTACTGAAAAGACCCACGCGTTTTTACGCCCCCTATTCTCGTTACTTTTTACAACGTCCGAAATACCCAATCGTGCTGGATTCTATTATTTTTTTCGACTTGAGTCTAGTAAAGCAGATTAACTTTTTATATATCTTTTCCCAATCTTTACTATTCCCCAACCCCTTTGAGTTTTATATTCTTTGTTTGAGTAAACCTATCAGTATGCTTTCGCAATTTAGGTATAGTTATTTTTATCATCCATTTAAGAATTTTTTTTGTTAATTATTTAACACTATCTCAAATGTGTTCTAATCCGCTATTATGGATATTACAATTCAAAAGTACACTAGTACTAAAAGCTAAAGCCTATGAGTATTAATGTAGTTCATCTCATTGGTCGTGTGGGTATCGACCCCGACATGAAGTATTTTGAGTCTGGCACTGTTAAGTGTAGATTAACACTAGCAGTCAATCGTCGTAAAAAAGACAGCGAGCCGGACTGGTTTGATCTCGAACTGTGGGGAAAAACAGCAGAGATTGCAAATAGTTACGTGCGTAAAGGTAAACAAATAGCCGTTAAAGGTTCCTTGAAATTAGATAGTTGGAACGATCGCGCTACCGGCGCACTTCGTTCTAAACCAGTTATTATCGTGGACGACCTACAGATGTTAGGCTCTAAACGAGATACTGAATCTGAAATGATGAATAATAATCCGGAACATTTTTAGTTATATCAACTACTAACCACCAACAACTAACCACTAACCACTAATCTAATAACTAATTCGTAATGTAACAGATGCTCCCACTTCTTGTTCACCAGCGACAATAGGAGTGGGTGCAGCTTCAGCCATTGCTGCTGTGGGAACTGCATTGCGATACATAATTGGTTCCGGAGTCGAAGCATTACCCACTTGAATATGAACTACCTCCTTGGGTGTAAATCCCAAGCTTGAGAAGACAGCATTAGCTTGTTTTTGAGCGTCTTGAGTCGCTTCTTTGAGTGCTTGTTCACGTGCTTGAGTTATTGCTTGTTCAGTAGCGACAAATGTGACGCTATTAATTTGTGTTGCACCGGCTTTTATCGCTTGATCCAATAATTTACCAGCCTTTTCAGTGGGAACGCGGAAACTCACAGTATTAATAGCTTCGTAACCTTGAGTTTGTCGTACATTATCCTTATAGCTATATACTGGGTTAAGTTGGATGCCGGTGGTTTGTAATTTCTCTACATTCTCGGACTTGAGTAACGCTACTACTGCATTAGACTTACGAGCCGCTTCTTGCTGTACAACATTGGCTGTTTTTCCTTGAATCTGCACTCCCAAAGTGACTTGGGACAAAGTTGTCGGAATTGTTTCTAGCCCTTGTCCTGTTACTGTTAATGTTCGTAAGATTATTTTCTCTTCTGTCAAACCAGGTTGAATGGAAGCAACGCTAACAAACAATGCGATGGGCAGAATTTTGCATACTTTTGATAAATTTTTGTAAACCTGGGATTTATATCCAAATGTTTTGACTGTATTCATAATATTCTTACTCCTAATTAAATTATGATATGAATGACATTCATATACGGAGTATTTACTGAGTTTGAATGTTCCTGTTTTTCAAAAGACTTGGGAAAAATAAAATTTTAGCCTCCGTAGAAAAGATTTATGATTTGATTTGATTGCAAACAGTGAATAAATCTTAAATTAAATATATGAATTGGCTATTAAAAACTGAACCGCTGGAGTATTCCTATACGGATTTATCAAAAGAAAATGTTGCAGTATGGGATGGAGTCAAAAATGCTCTTGCTCTAAAAAATATGCGGACAATGCGAACTGGAGAAAAAGTATTCATTTATCATACTGGTAAAGAACGCAGCATTGTCGGAGTTGCAGAAGTTTTAAGTGAAGCATATCCCGATCCAAAATTAGATGATGTTAAAAGATTAGTAATAGATATACGAGCAGTGCAGAAATTACCCGAACCGATTACCCTTAATCAAATCAAGCAGGACGAATTTTTCGTAGGTTTTGATTTATTGCGTCTGCCAAGATTATCAATAGTTCCAGTGTTACCCGAACATTGGCAACGCTTGCTAAAGTTAGCATCTGGCTTACCTTAAAGCTTTATTTGTAGCAACTTTCCTGATTAACGTTGCGATCGCAAGTAAAGTTATCACAGGTTTGGGCGTTTTCAATCAACTCCAAATCAATCGTTTTTGTTGAACGGTGTGGAATTAGTGTTTCTCAGCATTAATTTCGACGCTGGAACCCTGTTCAAACCGTGTTTAAGCAGCAATCTGGATGATGGTTATTCTCAGCATCTTGTTTGCGTTTCCTTAAGGTTTGCCGATACTTAACAAATAACTACAATCATAGCAAGAAATGTGGCTAAAACCTTCACCATTGAATAACTGTAAATCCAATAGTCTAAAATCGTGAAAAATCGCAGCAAGGTCTCATTAATTACTGGTAAATCAATAATTTTCACTTCAGTAAGCAAACAAAATCTAGTTATAAAAGTATCTATGTTCGAGAATTTATGATATCAAAGGAAACTTATAACTGAAAATATCCGTCCCTTTTAATTGTAATTTTTTAGGAGTTTTTGAGATTTATTCGGCACTGCTACTTGAGTAATTTTTCAAGTATTGCATCTCACCATATTATTTTTAACCGACAATTAAACCGACAATTAAGCCGATAATAAACCGATAATATTACGGGCGTGCATTAATTACCGCTTCATTGAAAAATTTCATAAATTTCTTTACCCTGCATAGTTTTTCTGGCTGGGATTGACTGCGATCGTTAATTCTGGTTATCTCTTTGTGGGTGGAATCTTCAAAGCGGGAGCAACGTAGGTTTTTATTGCCACAACGGCATAAAAGAAGAATTTCTTATGTTAGAATTCTTTGCCAACAGCTAACCACGTTCTTTTTGAAGAAGCATTTTCCACGGTGGACTTATAGCAGTATAAAGACGGTTCATCCCGACAAGCACCACTGGTAACATACTTATCTTTAATGACGGTTTGAGCGGTTATATTCCCAGCTAAATTTGAAACCTTTATATACTTACCGCTCTCGTAAATGCGACTTAGGAGAAACACTGTGAAACTACACTGGTTAATACCTGGGACTTTTTTAACTGTCTCCCTATTATCTTCCCCTGCAAATGCAGCGAAACTACAATCTTGGAATTTTGACGCTAATCAAAATCAGCTAGAATTTAATACTGATGCTGCGGTACAACCAAAAGCTCAACTAATTTTTAATCCCACTCGTGTAGTAATTGATTTACCTGGAGTCAAATTCGGTAGTCCGCAATTGAAAAAACCTGTCGGTGGTGGTGCTATTAGTGCAGTGCGTATCGGTCAATTTGACCCGGAAACTACCCGCATGGTGGTTGAATTAAGTCCCGGCTATACTTTAGATCCAAATCAAATCAAATTTGAAGGAGTAAGTCCCAGTCGTTGGAGAGTAAAATTACCATCACCAGAACTTGAAAAAACAGATTCTGACGAAAGAAATATTTACAGTGTAGTACGAACAAATAATACCGCACACAGTAATACATCTAACAGCAATCAAACGGTAATTCAAACTAGTCCAAAAATTGCTCAAGGAACTGCTCAAATTGAAAGAGTACTTCCAACTGGTGATGGCTTTTTTGTGCGTACAAGTGGTGGTAAAGCAACCTCTTCAAGAGTTAACCGCAACGGTCAAGAATTGATCAATGTAGATATTTCCGGGACTACATTATCGTCTAGCTTACCGGGAAACGAGTTCCCAATGAATCGCTTTGGTGTAAAAGGAATTGAATTTAAGCAGTTAGATTCAACAACCACTCGGATTGTTTTGCGCGTAGACAAAAATAGCCCAGATTGGCGAGCTACAATCAGCAGCTTTGGTGGTATAGTTTTACTGCCCAATGGTAAAGTTAGCGAATCTTCCCAAAATAGTAATCCCAATCCCCCAGTCAATCGACCATTACCTTCTCCATCACCACCACCAACCATCACAACACAAAACTCTCTAGCTGAAATTGAAGCTGTAGAATTAGATGACAATGGTGGGACATTAACTGTTAAAGGTAACAAATCTTTATCTGGAAGCACTAGCGGATGGGATAGTAAGAGTGCGATGTACCGTATTTTGATTCCTAATGCTCGGTTATCATCTTCTGTAAAAGGGCCACAATTTAAAGCTAGTAGTCCGGTGTTACGGGTACTTACGCGACAGGAAAACTCAAATACTGTTGCTGTCTACATTTTACCAGCAGCACAAGTCAGCTTCGGAAGACTTGATGTTAGAGGAGAGCGATTAAATTTAGATTTGCAGCGCAATAGTGCAACCAAACCTCCGGTTATTTTACCTCCGATTCCCAAACCAAATCCGGTTGCGGGTTCCCAACCAGTTACAACTCCTTCCAATCCCAAGCCAAGTCCAGCACCGAGGGAGGCTCCTAAAGGAAAGGTATTAGTGATGATTGACCCAGGACATGGTGGTAAAGACCCCGGTGCAATTGGTATTGGTGGACTGCGAGAAAAAGATGTCATCTTACCCATCAGCCAAAAAGTCGCAGAAATATTGCGAAAAAATGGAGTCAATGCAGTACTCACCCGTAATACCGATTATTTTGTCAGCCTTCAAGGACGAGTAGATATGTCCGATAAGTCAAATGCAGATTTATTTGTCAGTATTCATGCTAATTCTATGGGTTTAAGTCGTCCTGATATTAACGGTTTAGAAGTTTATTATTATAACAGTGGTAAACAGTTTGCCGATACCGTCCGTAAAAGCATTACCCAAAACGTCAAAATTAGAGACCGGGGAATCAGAAGTGCTAGATTTTACGTACTCCGTAAAACCTCAATGCCAGCAATTCTCGTAGAAGTTGGTTACGTCACAGGTCGTGAAGATGCCGCCAATTTAAATCAAACTGCCTACCGTAATAAAATGGCAGAAGGTATCGCTGATGGTATTCTTAAATACCTTAAACGTAGGTAAAAATAGATAAGTTAGCCATAGTTAATGAGTATATTTGAGTAAATTTACTCATTAAATATTATTATCCTAAATCTAAAAGAGCGGTTATTATGGGGGAATTCTTGTTTGCTTTTGAGCCAAGGATTCCCCGATTTTATTTGGCAATCAGGATTATTGTTGGCACTGACATCTCTCAAAAACAAGTAAAATTAATTGGTGATGGGTAATTGGTAATAAGCTTGCTTCTTACTCTTTAGTTCCTGCTCGGTACTCGGTGCCTGTTCTCTGAGTGAAATGCTATCTTGAAGGGATTTAGGCTATGTTGTCTAATTCGCCATTATTATAAATATACAAATGTGGGACAAATGTGAGTATACTATATTCTTAAATTTTATCTGTATCTATCATCTCATACTTGATGCTTTTACTCAAGTTGAAAAAATCGAGATATCAAACTAGTTTCTCAATCGGTTTATCCTCGTATCACATCAACATGGAAAAAAATTAAATATAGTCAAGTCAAATATAACCATTACCCAAAAATATATTTTCTTGTTGTTTTTTACATTTTCCAATTTGATTTTAATTAGCAATATTATTTTTTGTAAATAGGGGAACATTTTCTTAAAAAAGCGTAAATAAAAATCAGAGCTATTTTAAATGATTCTAATTTTGCCAAATTGGGATTAAATAAATGGGTGTTTTATGATAAAAGTCAAGCCAAGTTAAAACCGTCTTAAAATCGATTAATTAAAATTGGGATATGGAATATAACACCAAGCCTGAACTAGATTTTTCCCCAGCAACACTTATTTACCCAAATTACAAATCATGCATCTAATTTTTAGTTGAATAAAATGTCACTGATTGGATTTTACTGCTGAGTTAAACTGCTTCTATCTCAATAATTGGTATAATCAAATGCTAAAAACCAGCAGAATGATGTCCTTAAAGCAAACAAGTAAAAAGCTTCATGCTAAAGTTAATACGATTAACAACGTTTTTATCCGAGATAAAATACTTGTGGCAATGCCCACCGTTGCTTGTGAAAATTGAAAGCGGCGATGACTGCTTAGATATCGAGGTATGAAGTACCAACACTTTTACAAATTAATAGTTATCAATAAAATACGGATTAGGAGAAAAGGTTGTGAAAATACACTGGTTAGTATCTGGTACTACTTTTTTATCTGTACTAATGCTATCGTCGCCCGCTCATGGTGCAAAGCTGTCTTCTTGGCGTTTTAATGCCAATCAAAACCAACTAGAATTTCAAACTGATGGTGCAGTTCAACCCGAAGCACAACTAATTTTTAATCCGACTCGTTTGGTAATTGATTTACCAGGAACGACATTTGGAAAACCCCAGTTAACCCAAACGATTGGCGGTGCGATTCGTTCTATTCGTGTTGGACAATTTGACCCACAAACGGCTCGTTTAGTTGTGGAAATGAATCCTGGGTATACTCTTGATCCAAACCAAGTAAAATTTGTCGGTCTAAGCCCTACTAACTGGACAGTGCAGCTACCTTCAGCGAAAGTTCGAGCAAGTGCTCTCGCTCCTAGAAGCATTTTCAGCGTTACACCAACAACCAACACCCCACCATCCAACAGAATTGCTGCTAGCACTTCAAATGCAGCAACAAAAATTGAAAGCTTGCAAGTTACCGGAGATGGATTTTTCCTGCGTACCAGCGGTGCTAAACCGAAAATCAAAAATCCAACTCGCGATCGCGATGAAATTAACATCGACATTTCAGATGCGGCTTTGTCACCAGCACTCCAACGAGAGATATTGGTGAACAAGCACGCTGTTAAGGGCATTCAATTTAGCGAAGTCGATGGTAAATCACCTGGCGTTCGCATGACTTTACGGGTGAACAAAAAGAGTCCCGATTGGCGAGCTACAACTAGCGGTAACAATGGTTTAATAGTTCTACCCAATCGTTTAAGTGCGGCTATAAGTGGTAGTTCTAATAGTTCTAATAGTTCTAATAGTTCTAATTCAACTCAAATCAGTCAATCGGATTCTTTTCCCGTTCCACCAATCCCAAATGTCAGCAATTCGGTAGCAACAATTGAGTCTGTGGAACTAGCTCCTACTAGTACTCAGTTACTAATTAGAGGAAATCAAAATTTATCTGCTGTTGGTGGTTGGGATAGACAATCTGGTCTGTATCGTATCACCGTTGATAATGCAAAATTAGCTCCTAGAGTTAGAGGTCCACAATTTACTGCTAATAGTCCGGTTTTGCGAGTACGTCTACAGCAATTAGCCAATAACAAAGTTGCTATCTTTGTGCTACCTGCATCTGGAGTACAAATTGGCGAACTCAATCAACTTAGCAATCAGCTGTTGTCGTTAGAATTACAACGTACTCGAATTATCCCTCCCACTGGATCGATTGGTTTACCTCCCATATCTCAACCAATTCCCCAACCGAACAGTCCAATCATCACTCTGCCACCATCACGAGTTCCAAATAGTAGGGTTGTAGTCATGATTGATCCGGGACATGGTGGTAAAGACCCCGGTGCCATTGGTATCGGTGGGTTGCAAGAAAAGGACGTGATTTTACCTATTAGTTTAAAAGTTGCCGAAATTTTACAGCAAAACGGTGTACAAGCAGTACTCACGCGCAACACCGATTACTTTGTCAGTCTCCAAGGACGAGTCGATATGGCTGAGCGAGCTAACGCTGGTTTATTTGTGAGCATTCACGCTAATTCTGTAGGCTTAAGTCGTCCTGATGTCAGCGGTTTAGAAGTTTACTATTACAACAGTGGTCTTAGCCTTGCCCAAGATGTCCGCAGCAGTATATTAAATACTGTAAATGTTAGAGACCGGGGAGTGCGACAAGCTAGATTTTACGTACTGAGAAAAAGTTCCATGCCTTCAATTCTTGTGGAAGTAGGTTATGTAACGGGACGAGATGATGCGGCAAAATTAGCTTCCCCTCAATATCGAGACGAAATGGCACAAGGTATTGCTAATGGTATTTTAAATTATATTAGGAGAAGGTAAAGTTATAATTATAACTCACTTTTTGCACCACTTGCAATAATTCCTAGACTGAACCTCAAAACCTGGTTCCCAGGCTGAGCATGGGAACCAGAAGAAGGCTGTTGTTGAGTTCGGGGTGCATTCCGGTGAATTTTCAACTTTGCTTTGTTAAAAATTAAATCATATTTATCGGCTCATTTCAGTATATTTACTAAGTTTAATTGCTATTCCCTAAAAAAAATAGTATAAAGAAATACCTGCTTTTTTTCAAAAAATATAGTAAAAATTTCTAAATAGAAAGTAAAGATGTAAAATTTTCTTTCATATCGGATTTATCAGTTAAAACATTGAAGTTTTTTGTAAATCCTTTGTCCCACATTCACAAATTATTATCAAAATCTGCCTGTGTTTTCATCTTCTATCTTTGAAGGCAATGTTTACCATCTATCCGAACAAGAAGCCCAACGCGCTCCTATCGGCATCTTTGATAGTGGTGTAGGTGGTTTAACGGTACTACGTCAACTTTATCAACAACTACCCGGCGAATCAATTATTTACTTTGGGGATACAGCCAGACTTCCTTACGGTATTCGTACCCAAGCAGAAATTATCCAGTTTACCCGTGAAATTATCTGCTGGATGGAAAATCAAGGGGTAAAAATGGTTGTCATGGCTTGTAGTACCAGTTCGGCTCTGGCATTGGAAACAGTACGTTGCGAATTTAAAGTACCTATCCTGGGACTGATTTTACCAGGTGCAGTTGCAGCAGTGAAAGCTGGAAAGCGTATCGGTGTCATTGCTACCCCGGCAACCGCTAAAAGCAATGCTTATAAAACAAGTATCCAAGAAATTAATCGTGATGCTCAAGTATGGCAAGTTGGTTGTCCGGAGTTTGTTCCTCTGATCGAACAAAACCGCATCGACGATCCATACACTAGAGAAGTAGCACGTTCCTACCTCGAACCTTTATTAGAGCAGCAAATTGACACTTTAGTTTACGGTTGTACTCATTATCCTCACCTGGCGAAATTATTGCGATCGCTCGTTGGTGAATCGGTAACACTGGTAGATCCAGGAAAGAGTGTTGTTGAAGCTTGCGCTCAAGAGTTGGATTTACTCGGCTTAAGGAATACTTATCCACCCCTGGCAACTCGGTTTGCTGTCAGTGGAAATCCTCAGCAATTTGCTCAGTCTTCAATCCAATGGCTCGGCTGTACTCCCATGGTTGAATTGGTAAACTTGGAGCATACAAATTTTAACCATTCCCAGCAAGAGCGTGACGGCATAATTACTTATTAGTAGAAAACGCAATACAGCACACCATGTGGTATGCTGTATCACGAACTAAAGTTAAAATTGGTTTATTCACTAACTCTATGGCTTTGAATATCATTTGCACGAAAGCCAATCAAAATTCATTCATGAGCGCGGTGTTACCAGCATCTCAGAAGAATATTCTTCTTCAAATTGCGAAGAAACCTCTGCCATCGCAGTTTTTTTAATTGTTCTCTTAGCCAGTGCTAAGAATATGTATACAGCAAACAAATAACCAGAAGCCACAACAAATATCATCATCATATTTCCCCCGACAAGTTTTTTTCTTCAATCCCATTCGTACAGCAAAAATAAATTGAACATAAGTACAAAAATCGAAGCTACATCGCTTTTTGCTAGAGCTTTTTTTGTCATTCAAAAATATCAGCAGAGTATGAATACTCTCCTATGTACTTATACGTAATTAGCTTTTACAGACTATGCCAGTAGCAATCATCAAATTGCCACTATGCAACTACCTAGCCTGCATTACAACTGCGTTATGCAGTGCTTCCTTCTCTATACAGAAGCTCTACCTTGCATACCCTAAAACGAGTCGTCAAGATTTACCAATATATAATTTTCGGATACCACATAACTATTATTGAGGAACTTATTAATTCGTAGACTACGAACACGAATAATATCCTCTGTTCCACCTACGACTTATTTCAACTCACTTTCATCAGTAAAAAAGTACAAATACGCAAAAAAAAAGCGATTTACTTTTCCTGAGTGAATATTTTAAGTATTTGAAATCCCTATATACAAGAATAACACAAGAAATCTCACTTGTGAGGTAATAAGCTTGCCTAATTTGAATTTTTCGAGATAATATTGTTCATTTATGATGTATAAAGAATCAGGTCTGTTTTCAGCCTGTTATCTAAGATACTTGAGGCGATTTCCTAAAATATTAATTTTTTGTTAATAAGAGCTATTATCTGTAAAATTTACCAAAGTCGCAACAATTTAATCGTATGAAACAAATATTCTTTTATCAGTAATTGCACGGAGTTAAATTTTAGTGTAATTTATTGATGCCTGCAAAATAAAATATTTTAGTTAGCAATCGAAACGCCTCCCCATAAATAAAGCAAAAAAAGTTACAAAACGTTACGCAAAATAAATCTGTTAAAATCCAGATATTAGTCGAACCTGGATGCAATGGCATTTGATAGTAATAACTCTATTTTAAGTATCAAATATATTGTAGTGTACCAGTCTCCAGTTATATACCGAACGATATTGACCGGCGTTCCCCGGTCAGCGGTGTACCGCTGACCTTGAAATTTAACAAGAACATTTATAGAAAGCTTTGCTCTAGCACGGGGTTATCTTAAAATGAGTACAGGATATGTAAACTTTCGTAACCAAAGTCAGAGTCCGCCCATTCATGACCCCAGCCACCTCCTTGTTTTCCCCTGTGGAAGCAGACCTGCATATATTGGCAGATAACCTTAAACAGCTAGTTGGTAATGACCACCCCATCCTCAGTTTAGCGGCAGAACATCTGTTCGGAGCTGGGGGGAAGCGTATTAGACCTGCAATTGTATTACTTGTATCAAGAGCAACAATGCAGAATTCAGAGATTACGCCTCGTCACCGACGCTTAGCTGAAATTACAGAAATGATTCATACGGCTTCTTTAGTCCATGATGATGTAGTGGATGAATCAGAAAAAAGACGTGGTGTTTCTACAGTTCATAGTATATTTGGCAACCGAGTCGCAATATTAGCCGGAGATTTTTTGTTTGCTCAAGCCTCTTGGTATTTAGCCAACTTAAATAATTTAGATGTGGTGAAATTGCTTTCAGAGGTAATTATGGACTTGGCTACTGGAGAGATTCAGCAAGGAATGAATCGTTTTAAAGCTGAGATTTCCATTGATACTTACCTCAAGAAAACTTACTATAAAACAGCGACATTATTCGCCAATAGTTCCAAAGCTGCTGGAATACTCAGCGAAGTATCTGCTCAAACAGCCGAAAACTTGTATGAATATGGTCGTCATCTTGGTTTAGCGTTCCAAATTGTGGATGATATTTTTGATTTTACTAGTTCTACAGATATATTAGGAAAACCTGCTGGTTCCGACTTGAAAGACGGGCATTTGACAGCACCTGTAATATATGCTCTAGAAGAAAAACCGGAACTAAAAACGCTGATTAAACAACAATTTAAACAAGCTGGAGATTTAGAACAAGCCCTTGCTTTAATAGAGCATAGTAAAGGAATTCAACGTTCCCGCGATTTAGCTGCTTACCATGCCAAACTTGGAGTCGAGCATATAAAACAATTGCCACCTTCCCAAAGTCGCCAAACTTTGATTGATATGGCTGATTATGTGTTGAGTCGTCTTAATTGAGAGTTACGAGATATTATTTCAACATTCTTGGATAATAGGAAAGTAGTTATCAGTTATTGATTTGTAATAAATCCTTAACTTATAACTTCTATCTCAGAGCCATATCTAAAGGTATATGTTTTAACTTTATCACTCTCAATTTTCAACTTATTTAAGCAATATCAGGAGGAATATCCGACCTACGCCGATTTTGTTGTAATGACCTTTCAATAATACTTTGCACTTGCGATCGCTTAATTTCCACAGCATTAGCTGTAGTGCCGGGAGTATTGAAAAAAATGATACTATCTACGGGTTCGAGAGCTAAAATCTGGAACAAAATTTCAATAACTCCTATCGGTGCAGCTATCATTTGAGGGTCAAGCCCAACACCAGAGGTAGTACTGACATCTTGTAACGTAGGATAAGCGTATATTATTTGTTTTTGCAATTGTGGATTGGTACGATTACTCAATGTTGTTAAAACCCAGTCATGCTCAAGGTTTTGGACTATGTAGTATTGACGGAAACGTAATTTTTGAGCAATTTTAATTAATTCCGGGGCAATTGCCGCAATCAGTTGAGTTGTAATACCATCTTGGGGTGCATTATCAATCAAAAGTTGAATTTGTGCTTGTAAATCCATAATTACCTGTTAATAGTTCCTGGGCATTAGCTATAACTTCTATGAAATACGAAAAATCTTCCCTTGATTTGGGAATAATATAACTAGACAAATTTCCAGACAAATTTATTTATGCAGGATAATGGGTGCTTGCGGTTGTGTTCGGATGTCCGAAGTCAGCGTTACACCGGCATTCCCCGGTAAATTAACCAGCATTCCACAAAATATAGGTTGTAATGTTTGTTTATATTAAGGTCTTTGAAACAAGTAGACTATGAAATCAGTCGCGACCACAACTATTCAGGGAGAAAAGTCTATCGGTGTGGAGGTGATATTTCAACTCCTATTCGGAGAACTTAAATCTTCGACTAAAGCTTCAGATTCTAATTGCCATGAAGTCGCAACACGAATCGCTGCCGAAGTCCTACGAATTTGCCATGAGAGCAAACGTATCCAAGCTTCTGGGGACATCAAAAGTTCGGCGATCGCCCTAGCGAAACACCGGCTATCTCAGACATTAAGATACTACCAGTTAGGTTCCAATCGAGGTAGGGTAGAGCTGCACAGCACTCTGAGCGCAATTATTTATCGTTATATTAATCCGCCCAATAAACAACTGAGTTATCAAGGGCGGTTGGGTGTAATTGAAGATTTTCTGCAAAATTTTTATTTGGAAGCACTGAATGCTTGCCGACGAGAAAATAAACTCGAGGCGACATATCGTCCCCAAACTCTTTTAGAATTAGCGGAGTACATGGCGTTTACCGAACGCTATGCCAAAAGACGCATTCCTTTACCAGGAAGACAGCAGCAGTTGATTATCCTGCGAGCGCAAACTTTTTCTCAACAACAGCCTCCAGAAACCTGCGTTGATATAGAAAAAGCCGCAGAAGGTAGCAGCAATGATGGGGATGGTTCTTGGGAAGATCCAGCCGTACAACAATTAAGAACGGCAATGGCATCTCAAACCGAACCGGAACCCCCGGAAGAAACTTTACGTTCGGTAGTCATTAACGAGTTAATGAGTTATCTTGAGGAACGACAACAAGGAGACTGTGCTGATTACTTTGCTCTACGCCTAAAAGATTTATCTGCTCAAGAAATTGAGGCAATTTTAGGTTTAACTGCTCGTCAGAGAGATTATTTACAGCAACGTTTTAAATATCATCTAATTAGGTTTGCCTTGCTGCACCGTTGGGAATTGGTTCACGAATGGTTAGAAGCCGATTTGCGTAACAATTTAGGTTTGACGGAACAGCAGTGGCAAGTTTATACACAACAACTTGACGATAAACAACGTTGTTTATTAGAACTAAAACAGCAAGGTCAAGCTGATGAAAGAATTGCCAAAACCTTGGGGTTGTCGATGGCGCAACTGCAAAAAAGGTGGTTCAAAATTCTCGAACAAGCTTGGGAAATTCGTAACTCTTTTATGTCCGGATCAAGTGCATCTACTCATGAATAGTGACACAGAATCCTTACAAAACCAATTACTCGCTTGGTTGTTAGCAGAGAATGCAGCAACCGAGGAGGATTTTTTGGTCGAATGTGAGGAAATTAACGGGGCTAAAACATACACAGAAAACACTGCTTCTACAAGCGGTGCTTCTGAGTCAGATTCGATGTCCTATCCTTTTTTTCAACTGGGAGAAATTCCTACTGTGCAAACACGTTTCCAAGCCGTTCTTAAGCGTCGGTTACAAAGTCAAGTCCAAGATAATCCACCGTTATTCCCCTGGGAAACACAATTAGTGGATTATCCCGATTACATAGACAATTTATCTACGAGCTGGGTTCCCGCTCATCCTTGGGCGGCACAACAGTCTAAACTGAGTTTGCCAATTGCTATACCGGAGAAAATTTTTCAGCAGTTATTGGCAAAGTGCCAAGAATTGCTTTCGTTTCCAGTGCCATTGGGAGCCAAACTTGTGGGAGTGGTGGAAAGTTTATTCCCCAACGAACCGCAAATGCTCAACGATTTAGCCGGAATGGTACTCAGAAGTCCATACCGTTCTGCGGATACTTTAGAAAGGATGCCTTATGTACAAGGCAACTACTCGGATTTGCAACCGCGTCAACAAATGGCATTATCATTATTGGCTGCCAAACAATTGTTAGAAAATCTAACTTTATCTGTTGATGCAAGCGAAGAGTATGTCTCAAGGCAATGGCTAACCAACATCGGTACCGTGACTTTGAGCGTAAAATACGACCAAGTTGCCCAAATACTGCGGGTTGAGGCTGAATTACCCCATACCGGGCAAGTGAAACTTGGAGGAGATAATTGTGCTAAGGTTGCAAAATCTTCAAATCAAGGAATTGTCAGTTTAGAACTCAATTCAGTTCAACAACAAGCAAATTATACATTGGCAGTTGAGCTAGATGACATGGATACTCAACCGCTGTACTTTACCATTGTGCCAACTTCTGCTTGTTAATTTATATCGACGGGGGCTTCTACAATCAGCTAGAAGTTCGGTATTAATACGAAGAAAGTTGAGCAAAAAGACGACAATTAGAAAGGGTTTAGGGGTAGTAGTGAAACTGAACCTTTATTTAATAAGCAGACAGTCTGAGGGTTTACAGCAGTTCTCATAGAACTCTTGGCAAATTTGATTGTTCGGTAAATGTAAATCAAACATACTGCTTTGAGTAATAATCAGGTTATGCGGCATTTTTACGGATGAAGAACAGGTTTAGGGGTCTACACAATATAGGGTACTGGCGGCAAAAAATTCAGTTGGCACCGCCGATAGAAGTAGAAGATTCAATTATTCTCAGGGTGCTAGTTAGCGCTTTGGTCATTGTCGGAATGATCGCGACGGATATCGCTGCTGAAACAACTGGCAGCTTTTGGGCAATTCCTTTAAGTCTAGTGGGCGGAGTTTGGAGTTATTACCGTCGTCGTCAACCCAATGTAGCAGTAAAATTCTGTATCGCTATCGGAATGTTATTAGCACTAGGTGCGTTTTTCGGGCGTAGCTTAGGTGAACTCAATGATACCAGGCTTATCCTCGCAGAATTACTGATTCAACTCCAGGTACTGCACAGTTTCGATATGCCTCGTCGTAAAGATTTGGGATATTCGATGATCATTGGGTTAATTTTACTAGGTGTAGCAGCAACCCTGAGTCAAACTTTAGCTTTTGCACCAGTGTTGCTGCTCTTTTTAGCTATTGTCTTACCTACTTTGGTATTAGATTATCGTTCGCGATTGGGTTTAAAACCCCTAACAATTAAAAAACAACCATCAAAAAATCAAGATTCTGCGGTTTTTAATTTCAAATTTTTAATTATTAATTTTTTAATCATAGTAAGTATAGGACTAAGCATTTTCGCCGTTTTACCTAGGTTTCCCGGCTATGGGTTGCGGACATTTCCGGTGAGTTCACCTATCGACGTAAAAGGGGATTTTACCGGACGCAAAATTGTCAATCCCGGTTATGTCCGTTCTGGTAATAATAACGGTCAAGGCGGTAGCAATGGCGACGGTAATTCTCAAGGCGCAAAGGGCGATCGCCAACAAGTTGATGACAGCTTTTATTACGGATTTAATACTAAAATTAATCAGAATTTACGCGGGGAGATGAAGCCCAAAGTAGTGATGCGGGTGCGTTCTCAAGCAGAAGGTTTCTGGCGAGTTTTAGCATTTGATCGTTATACGGGTAAGGGATGGGAAATTTCTCGCAACGACAAAGTAAAGCGACTGCAACGTTCTCCTTTCTCCTATCAAACTTTTCTGGAAAGTCCTTTAATTATTGGTAAAACCAAAGAAATAGTCCAAACTTACACGGTAGTGTCGGAATTACCTAACTTGATTCCGGCAATGACATATCCTAAAGAAATCTATTTTCCCACACCAATAATAGCCGTCGATACAGAAGATGGTTTGCGATCGCCGGTTGGTTTATCCGAAGGTCTTACTTATACCGTACTATCTGAGGTACCCTATCGCGATCGCACTAGGCTCGCAAAAGCTACAAGCCAATATCCAGATAAAATTACAAATTATTATCTACAAGTTCCTCCTGAAATCGCTGACAAAGTTAAACTGCTTACCGAAGAAATTTTAGCTGGCTACAATCGTCAACGGGTAGGTAAAACAGAGAAGAGTCTTTCATCACCTTATGAAATAGCTCTCTACCTAGCTCAATATTTAAAACAAAACTACACAGTACCCCAAAATCCGTTTTCCATTCCATTATTAAATGATGATGATGACTTGGTAGAAGCTTTCTTATTTAAAAACAAAGGAGGACTACCAGATCAATTTTCTACAGTTTTAACAGTAATGTTGCGCTCTATTGGTATTCCAGCGCGATTAGTTGCAGGATTTGCTCCAGGAGATTTTAATCCATTTACAGGGATGTATGTAGTCCGGAATACGGATGCTTACGCAATGACGGAAGTCTACTTCCCTAAATATGGTTGGTTTGCTTTCGATCCCATACCCAATCATCCTTTAATTCCTCCATCCATCGAAGAAACTCAAACTTTTTCCGTTTTAAAACAATTTTGGAATTGGATTGCAGGTTGGCTTCCTTCTCCAGTAACAGGATTGCTCAATAATCTATTTGGGAAAATATTTAGCATTCTTGTAAAGGTTTTATCCTGGTTTTTATCTTTATTCTCCCAAGGTATTTACGGGATATTAACCGGATTAACTTTAGTCACGTTCGTTTCTTTATTCGCTTGGCTGGGTTGGGATAAATGGCGCAAATGGCGCAAATGGCAATTTTTAGGTAAATTACAGCCAATGGAAAGACTTTATCAACAAATGCTTCAGTGGACTGCGGAAAAAGGTTTTATTAAACACCAAGCACAAACTCCTTTGGAATATGCTCAGATATTACAGCAACATCATTCTCCCCAAATAGCTGAAGTCATAAAAGAAATTTCTCAAGCTTATGTGAGTTGGCGTTATGGGGATAATAACCCTAACTTAAACAATCTGCACCAAAAATGGCAACAACTCAGAAATAGTTCAAAAAACTAAGTCTATATTTGTTATTTGTGAAAAAAATATATATAGAAGAACATAATATTTTTTTTGGTAAACATTAGAAAGATTGATGATTAAAAATAAATAAACATAAGTAAATATTTATTTCTAATCTCGTAAATTAAAGAATATTTGAATTATTGGGTAAACTGCCAAAAGAGAAGTAATTACATCTTTTCTGGCAGTGCTTTCTAAGAAATAGAAGTCGAATAGGGGTAGTGAAACTGGGGATGAAGAACCGGGTGATATAGAAAACTCGAATTTTTCATGGAATCATATAATACCTTGTTTGGGAAATATTTCATCTATATCTTAAGGAGTATTTTTAAGAAGTAAGGATAATGAATAACTGTAAAAACTAGAAGATAAATAGAAACAAGAGCAGTTACAAACAAAACCCGTTGTTAGAGCGATTTTTTGGGGATAACATGGAAAAGAGTTGCTTTTAAAGACATGATTAATCTTGTCTGATGTTCACATACATTACATAGCAGTTTTTTTATGGACATTCAGTTAATCAACATCGGTTTCGGCAATATTGTTTCTGCCAACCGAGTAGTTGCAATTGTCAGTCCAGAATCAGCCCCAATTAAGCGAATCATTACCGATGCGCGAGATCGAGGTCAGCTGATTGATGCAACTTACGGTCGTCGTACTAGGGCTGTAATTATAACTGATTCGAGCCACGTTATTCTTTCGGCTATCCAGCCGGAAACAGTAGCGAATCGTTTCGTTATTTCCCGCGAGCATCATGTTGTAGATAATTAAAGGAGCATGAGTTACAATTTCCGTAAATTCAGGGGCAGGCTTTAAATTAAGTGAACTCATGTTGTATCCGATATTTAGGAATGACCAAGCCTGCCAATTTTTTTAGATACGATATGGGGTATATATCACGAGCAGGTAAAACGTATAAATTTTTTGTACCATGTGAATTAAGCGATTTTAAAAGTCGTTAAAATTACAAGTCACCTTAGCCAATAGTCATTAATTAAACTAACAAATGACTGCTGACTAGTGAATAATGTATATAAATTGATTTACAGGGAAAGCGAATGATGCAAGTGTTATCCACCAACAGTGGTGCTACTACTAAATTATTGTCTTCAGGAAAGCTGATTGTTTTAACAGGTCCTAGTGGTGTCGGTAAAGGCACTTTAATGCGATTGCTTCTTTCGCGTCATCCCGAACTCAATTACTCAATATCTGCCACTACCCGTCCTCCTCGTCCAGGAGAAGTAGACGGCAAGGATTATTATTTTATTAGCCGTACTAAATTTCAACGGTTGATTGAGGAAGATGAATTTCTGGAGTGGGCGGAATTTGCCACCAATTTATACGGTACCCCTCGTAAACCAGTAATTGAACTGTTAGAGTCTGGTAATTCCGTACTACTTGAGATTGAATTAGAAGGAGCAAGACAAATTCGTGCCAAATTTCCCGAAGTTTTGAGTATTTTTATACTTCCACCCAATTTTAATGAATTAGAGAAACGAATACGCGGTAGAAAAAAAGATTCTGAAGCGGCTATATCCCATCGTTTAAAGCGTGCTAAAGAAGAAATTGACTCTGCTTATGAATTCGATATTCAAATAGTGAATGACGATTTAGAAACTGCTGTTCATGAAATTGAAATGGCGATGTTTTCTCAGAGCGAACTATTTTGAATGACGCTAAGTAATTGAAATTAGATGCTAAACCTGGATTTCTCACAAGTAAGTGGTAAGCGTTGAATGACCGATTGATTTTCCCACTACTCACTACTCACCACTCACTACCCACTACCCACTACCCACTACTCAGTCCAACTTCCTTCTTGTTTGTGAAAAATGCGGGTAAAAAACAAAGGACACTAACCAAGAGGATCAAAGTCTTTGTGTTGTGTCCTTTTGCCTTCGCGATCGCCACATTAACGGTGCTGGCGATCGCGCTTTAATTAATGTTTTAAGAAAACATAAAACCGAAATTAACCAGCTAAACCTTGGAGAAATGGCAGGTTACTGGTCAAAAAGTATGCCGTTATCGCACCACCAATACCGCCAATTAAAAAGGCACTGCCAAAATTGTTCCAACCTTCGGTAGTATTAAAAGCACTAGGTGGATTTGGCACAGTTACTGTAGCAACTGGTTTGGGTGGATTGCTATTAGCGTACAAAGATAAGCAAGCGGTGAGAATCACAACCAAGCCGATTGTGGAAAGTAAGCCAGCCAAGTTAGCGGGTGGTGCATTACGCAGGGGTCCTAATTTAGCAAATGGACCAAATAAGAAGTAACCGTGTGCCATACCAACTTCTAATCCGCGTCTGAAAGGAGTTAAATCAGGACGATAAGCTGGTAAGTTTCCGATAAACCACTTAATTAGCCCAGAAGAGTTAATTGGGGTTTCTAGATTGCCTAACTGGGGATTGCCTGCGGCTGCAAAAACAACTTCCTGATTTCTGGGGTCACTAGAATTATTTTTCGATGCATCTGCTGCTTGCGCCATATTTGTCATATTTTATTTTTCCCTCTCGAACAAATTGGTACTTTTCTACATATTAATGATGTATCTTGACGAGATTTTTAACAGTAATTTTTAGAAAAATTAATAAATATAAAATCAAATATAAAACCAAAGATAAAACTCGCTTCTGCCCGGTTAGCAAAAGCGAGTTTCACAACAAATTATTCCCACATAATCAATAGGAATTTATCAGTTATCAGTTATCAGTTATTAGCTAAATTCCTGGGTCTAAATTCCTGAATTTAAGTCCCCATTCATCAACTGGTACGTACTGATAACTGTTTGCCGTATGACATAAAATACAAGCAGTTAACGCACTGAGTAAACGCTAATACTGATAACTATTTACTGTTCACTGATTTAATCAGACTTGTAAGCTACAAGTGAACTCATAACTCGAAAAACAACGTTTTGTATACCCAATTTAAGGTAGTGGATGGAACAATAAGTCGGGGAAAATGTAGTTGAATACAATCAACAAAACTGCTGTAAAGATTAACCAGCCAAACAGTAGGACTGGTGCGAGAGAAAGATACTTCAAGAAATCACTTTGCATTAATCATTACTCCCAAATAATGAGAATTAGGTAGATAATTGGACGAGTAGATTTACGCGCTTGAATCATTAAGAAGAGTCATTTTAAAGACAGCCGGACAATAAATTATTGATCATAATTAGCTTGTCTTTTTGATAGCTGGCAGAGTTCTGACAATCTTCTCAATTAACAATTGCTACTAGCGTGGAGAAATTGGAATTTCTTCGTCCTTTGCAGTCAATTCACCCGAAAGCAACTCTTTGATTGCTGCTGCGGGCCAAGTAAAACCAGAAAGCATTAGCGGTAATGCTGTGGGTAGATCGATAATGATTTCCTTCATCTCAGGATCTTTTGCTTCTCTGACGGCTTGGAGGTAAGCACGACCTACCCAACCAATCCAGCCAGCAATGTAAAGAAACAGAATCCCAGGAATCAAGAAATCACCAGCATTGCTCAGACGACCATCAACAATCAAATGAGGTAGACCCTCTGGACCGCACAAGGCTTGAGAATAACGTTCAAAACGTTTCTCTCCGCTATTGGGGTCGGAGGTCGTGTTACGGGCATCCGCAGCACGTTGTTGAAAAGCGGGTGAGTCGCTGCACCGTACAAGGTCAGCGCCTACAGCGAAGGCTGGTGGGGCGAAATTAAACGCCAAACAAACAGCTAAAATTAGAGCAAACAAGCGTCCCATGAAATTGTTTCCTTTTATGACGAAACAAAAATTTTTTGTACAAAACGAAGCGGCTCGTACAAATTTAAATTTGTCTAACTAAGAAGCGATCATACTCTTGATGCGTAAACTGAGTAAAGTTGAAGTAAATAAAAGTTAAAGCTTCTACAACAAAATTTTTATATTAGATAACCTTGATAGATGACAACTGTTTTAGCCATAGAAACTAGCTGCGATGAAACTGCTGTTGCAATTGTTAATAATCGTGACGTTTGTAGCAATGTTGTAGCGTCGCAAATTTCAATTCATAAAAATTATGGTGGAGTAGTGCCAGAAGTTGCCTCCCGCCTACATTTGGAGACCATCAATTCACTTATAGCCCTTGCTTTAGAACAAGCACAATTAGATTGGAAAGCAATTGACGGTGTAGCTGCTACTTGTGCGCCAGGATTGGTAGGAGCGCTGCTAGTAGGCTTAACCGCCGCGAAAACTCTATCTATGGTGCATTCCTTACCATTTTTAGGAATTCATCATCTTGAAGGTCATATTTATGCTAATTATCTGAGCGAACCAACTCTTGAAACTCCATTTTTAAGTTTGTTGGTTTCCGGTGGACATACAAGCTTAATTTACGTCAAAGATTGCGGAGTTTACGAAAACCTGGGAGCGACAAGGGATGATGCAGCAGGAGAAGCATTTGACAAAGTAGCGCGGTTGTTGAAGCTGGGATACCCCGGTGGACCAATCATTGACCAACTAGCTCAACAAGGTAATTCTAGTGCCTTTAAATTGCCAGAAGGAAGAGTTTCTTTACCCGAAGGAGGGTATCACCCCTATGATGCGAGTTTTAGCGGCTTAAAGACAGCAGTATCACGATTGGTACAGCAGTTAGAGAAAGATCATCATGTAATACCTGTAGCAGATGTAGCAGCTAGTTTTCAGGATACTGTAGCCAGAGCGCT
This sequence comes from Plectonema cf. radiosum LEGE 06105, assembly GCF_015207665.1. Classification (GTDB taxonomy): domain Bacteria; phylum Cyanobacteriota; class Cyanobacteriia; order Cyanobacteriales; family Nostocaceae; genus Rivularia; species Rivularia radiosa_A. The sequence goes on along the minus strand of NZ_JADEWL010000073.1, from coordinate 9,103 downwards.
GACCAAAAGAGCTATATCCTGTGCTTTAGATTATGGTTTGAATACGATCACCGTGGGTGGTGGAGTCGCAGCCAACAGCGGTTTGAGAAAGCATTTACTTGCAGCAGCAGAAGCTCATAACTTGCGAGTATTATTTCCGCCTTTAAAATATTGTACCGATAACGCCGCGATGATAGCTTGCTGTGCCACAGACCATCTTAATAGAGGACATATTTCTTCTTTAAATCTCGGTGTTGAGTCAAGGCTATCGCTGAGTCAGGTTATGAAGTTGTATGATTGAGGAGTTAGTTGACAGTTGACAGTTGACAGTTGACAGTTGCCTGTTGCCTGTTGCCTTTAACCTTTAACTTTTATTAACTAATAATAGAGCGGATGTGATTGGCAACAGCATCTGGTTGTTCTAACATTGCTAAATGTCCGCAGTTGGGAATTTCGATTACGTTGTCGCCGCAATATTGAAATAAAGGGTGGAAACTGGCTAAGTGACGAACGTACTTTGGTTCCATGACTTTATCTTCGGCACCGGCTAAAAAATAAACTGGTTGGTCAAGTTGAGATACCAATTGGGGTAGATGATTTACTTCCTCTTCTGTGGTTGAATCGAGCAGCGCTCCCAAAGCGGCTTGAGGATCGGCGACTAAAAAATCGATAATTCGCTGACGCACCCAATGACGTTCTAAGGGACGCGCAACAGAATTCCTCGCAAACAGCAACTCAATTAAAGGTACTTGAGATAACCATTTGGGACGAACTTGTAAAAATCGCTGTCCTGCGGTGCGAAATTTTTCAAATGCTTCTTTGAGATAAATACCACCACCGGAATTGATGCAGATGACTCCTTTGACTTGTTGAGGCATTTGAGTCGCTGCCCATAAAGCAATGGTGCCACCAAAAGAATGACCAATCAACCAAGCATTATCTATATTTAATTGTTGCAGCAGGACTACTAAATCCTCCATATAAGCAGCTGGAGTATAAAGAGAATCAAAGGGATTAACGGCTGTCTTGCGTCCCGTACTAGTTAAATTTGAAGGATCGCCATTAGCTTCGCTAGAGCGTAACGGCATATCGCGATTTGTTTTTTCTTGCAATTGAGATTCCCCAAAACCTCGCAAGTCGTATGAGAGGCACCTAAAATCTGCCTCTAAGCGCTTTATTGCAGGCTGCCAGTATCCACGGCTATTAAGCCAACCGTGAATAAACACTAAGGTGTAGGGACTTGGTTTAGGAAGGGTTAGCTCGTATGCGTGGGGAACGCCGAAAATTTCGATGGTTGCCATGAGAGCAGCACGTACCTTTAAGTAATGAAAGCGATAAAAGAGGCTTACAAGAAAGTCTTGATTTAAAATTCTCCGATAGATATTGGGGGATTTCAAGAATTACTTGTTGGTGTTCTTAATTAATTCTGGCAATTATTTAACCTCATGGCTGGGAATTAATCGACATTTTTCTAGATTCATCTACCGAGGAACCTTCCACGGACGCTTTCGGCGATTTTATGACCCAAATATTCCGGTATTAAGCTTTCGTTAGGTCCTAATAAATAAAGAATCAAACGGGTGCGTCCTCTCCAAACCAGCAGGTTGGCATTGACAACAAGCAAGTCTTCGAGCCACATAGCATACATAACTTTATAAAATAATCCCGGTTGGTTGTCAGCTTCAATAACCAAAGCTGGTAAATGAAACACTGGATCTACGTAAAATTCGGTTTCTACTTTTTCTAAGCCAGCATCGAGGTTAAATTCGACTGCGAGCATTTCTTCTACTTCAAAGCGTCCTCCTAAAGCTTCGCGAATTGCGCGACAGACGTTTTCTGCGGTTTTCTCCAACAGGGCTTTGCTATCACGAGATACAATTAGTTTAATAAAAACCAACATTGGTGGCTTGATTTGACCGTACAAACTTAAACTGTGAATTGTCAGTCCGTAAGCTGCTAGAACCCCAAAAATATCGCTGAGCAGAAAAGACTGATTGCGATAGGCAAAATGCAAGGCGCTTTTACCAGCTTCGGGTTTTAGTTCGATGACAGCACGTCTGGTTTTATAAAGCCGATAGGCTAGCCGCAAATTTTGCAGTTGAATCTCACTACTCACAAATTGCTCGTAAAATTGGGGAAACGACTTATTAAACCGTTTGAGTAGTTCTAGTGTTGATGTTTTTAACCCAGAAGCCATTTTTTAATCTAAGACTTGCTTGTTGTTGTAAAAATTAATGCTTTTGACCGGAAAATTCAAAAAACGGTAAGCCGTCCCTCAAAATTTTAAGGCAGTGTTGTATACAATTGATTCTTAGATATTAGGGTAGCTTTTAGTTAATTTTTACGCTTGTTCTGTCAACAAGATGCTAAAGTTGAAAATAATTGATGTTAAACACGCTTATTCTTGGCTAGCATCACCTATCAAAATCTCTGAAAACCAACTCTCCAGAGTTAGTCTAGAGTTTTGTAGACAGCTTGCTGTGATGCGTGTCGCTCAATATGCACGTAACCAAACGTGAAAACCGTCTTCAGTTATACTACCCGAACCAGGCTGGCATGGGTTTTTGGAAAACTTGGTTTAATGCTACTAATGATGGTGTCGTGACAACTAAAGCGACTCATGAGTTTGAAGAACATAGTGCGAATCCCCCTGGAAATAACTCCAATCGTAGTGGCGATCGCATAGTTTTTAGTACGGAACGAGATATTGACCTATACGAGTTAGAAGAACTTTGTGACGCGGTAGGTTGGTCTCGTCGTCCTTTAAGAAAAGTGAAGAAAGCCATCGAGCATAGTTTTCTCGTAGCTACTATGTGGCAAGTACGAGGAAACACACGAAGACTCGTTGGTTTTGCCCGTGCTACCTCGGATCATGCCTTTAATGCCACTATTTGGGATGTAGTGGTTCACCCAGACTTTCAAGGCAAAGGAATGGGTAAGGCATTAATGAAATATGTACTAAAAAAACTTAGAAGTGAAGAAATTAGCAACGTGACTCTTTTTGCCGACCCCCATGTTGTGGATTTTTACCGGAATCTCGGCTTTATGTCAGATCCAGAAGGCATTAAAGGTATGTTTTGGTATCCCCATTAATCCCATGTTCTTAGCTCAAAAATGCTTTTATTTTAAAGCTTATGCAAAGCTAAATAAATAATAATTATATGGTGAAGCGAAAATCCGCGCTATCAACAGGCGCGGACTATTTTTAGAAGGCAATCAGCTAAGAGTAAATTTAACAGTTATCAGTTATCAGTTATCAGTCACGTTTATATTTGGGAAAGTTGAAGTTGGGAGCCATAGGGTAGGTGATCGGCGTTGGAGTATTGGTTTAAATAGAACACCATACTAGGAGTGTTTACTGTTCACTGTATGACCCTACCGCGTCACGCTGCCCGCTTCACTGTTCACTGATTTAAATTTATTTGTCAAAAGTACATTAAATGTGATATTGTAAAAATGTTGTCAGTTGTTTAAATTTAAACATTGACTTTTACGGGATGTAGCGCAGCTTGGTAGCGCGCCTGCTTTGGGAGCAGGATGTCGCAGGTTCGAATCCTGTCATCCCGATTAGAAAAGTATTTATTGCAAAGACTTTAGGACGATGATTATGTTCTGAAGTTTTTTATGGTAACTATTAGAAAGTATTTAGAAGCTAAAAAATCAACAAATTAATTTAAGTCCCTGTTATATAAGACAATCATCATAAAAATCCGACGAATGATTATGGGATTATATTTATCGAACTCATCTTCTGGTTTTTTAAGTATAGTTTAAGTAACAAATGTTATATTTAATTTAGTATTAAAACTGATACTCATCGGGTTTATGTTTAAAAATAGATGCTTGTTAGGAATTAAGTATCTAAAACAACGTTTAAAAAAGCACTAATTTTTCCAAGATTTATATGGAACGATATTTTTTTGAATCGCGTCAACATTATTTAAGAAAAGCAATAAAATGACATCTAATGTGTTTGAAAGAGGAGATATTTTTTGCTTTTGCGTTTTTCAATATGGTCGCTCCATATAGGCATCTGAGCTTATATTCATTAAAATTTTGAAAAACTTGACACAAATGTAAATAACGCAGTAAAAAAAAACTCTTGAAGAGACTATAACTGTAAAAAGTCGGTTTTACATTATTGATTCAAATTGCCTAGAATTTCGACTTGATTAAAGTACTGAAAGAACCGGAGAAAACATGAAATCATTAGTTCGCTGGGGAACAACATTAGGTTTAGTAGGGAGTACCTTGCTCGCAACTGCCATCGCCGGAATTGCCCCAGTCATCGCATTGTCAGAACAACAAATCAAAACTAAGCTTGATAACATACCAGTATGGTTGATTACCAATCCTCAAGGCTTACCCTTAAGTCGTCCTCTACCCGAACAAAATGGTAAACAAGCTGCTGGTTCCGTAACTGGTGTTTACATGAGTCAACAAGAAGCTCAAGCCTTTATCGCCGAATTACGAAATGTAAAAGATAAAGATCCGAAAACTACTCAGATGGTGAAAAGCTTACAAGCTACTCCCGTACCTTTAGGAGTGATTTTTGAGCAAGTTCAAAAAACTAAAAACGAACCGAATCGCTTGTTATTCGCTTTTAAACCCATCGACAAGGAAGTTAAAGGAGCGATGGAATTATTGAAAAAAAATGGCGAGCAGGTAAAACAATTTAGAAGTGTACCAGTTTTTATCGTCAGATTTGCACCCGATAAAAGCTACGTACCAATCAAACTTGGAGATCAAAAAGCAGAACAGGAAGTAGTTCCTTTGTTCTTTAGTATGCAAGATGCTCAAAATTTGCTCAATCAAGTACAGCCAAAATTCCCCAAAGCTGATATTCAGGTAGTAGATGTAGACGGAATACTCAATACTTTACAAGAGAAAAACGACCCTTGGCTTGATAAAGTCGTATTTTTCCCGAATCCAGAAGCTAGACAATATATTCAGAAACTTCCCCAGGAAAACCCACCTAAATCAACAACCGCACCTGCACCGAAAAAATAGTACATCTACACTCTTCAACTTGAGACATGGCGGATAAGCAGCTACAAATATCTGGTTTAGAACTTTCACAATGGCGAGATACTGCGATATCGGCTGCTGTATCCGCTAATGTCTCCAAAACCGAGGTAGATTGGCTGCTACAGGAAATAGCTGGATTAGATCGTTTGTCACTACGTCTAGGTTCTTTTAAAGACAGGTCTCAAATTCAGCTAAAGTTACCTTTACAGGAATTATCAATCCTGTGGCAACAAAGACTTAACGAAAGTCTTCCAGTCCAGTACATTACAAAAGTTGCTTGTTGGCGACATTTTAATATTACAGTTTCTCAGAGCGTTTTAATTCCCAGACCTGAAACCGAATCCTTAATTGACTTGGCGATCGCCGCTACTGCTGACAAACCAACCATACGTGAAGGGCATTGGGCAGACTTGGGTACTGGTAGTGGAATAATAGCTTTAGGATTGTGTCATGCTTTTAGTAATGCGAAAATCCATGCTGTCGATTTTTCATCCGAAGCGCTTGCCGTTGCTCGCTTAAATGCCGATAATTATAGTTTGAGCAATCGCATTGTATTCTATCAAGGTTCTTGGTGGGAGCCGTTAGATTTTCTCAAAGGAGAGTTTAGCGGCATGGTATCCAATCCGCCTTATATTCCTACCAGTACCTTGTCCGAATTGCAGCCGGAAGTATTTAAACACGAACCACATCTTGCCTTGGATGGTGGTAATGATGGTTTAGAATGCATCCGTCATTTGATCGAAACTTCATCCGATTATTTAAAACCTGGTGGAATATGGTTAGTTGAAATGATGATGGGACAAGCTCCGCGAGTTACTCAAATGTTGCGCGATCGCGGTACCTATAGCAAAATAGAAATTCATTGCGATTTAGCTGGAATTGAACGTTTTGCACTAGCTTATAAAAGTTAGTTGATAGTTGATAGTTGATAGTTGATAGTTGACAGTTGATAGTTGATAGTTGACAGTTGGCAGTTGGCAGTTGATAGTTATTATTAGCAATCTATAATATGCAGACCTTTCACCTTTGACCTTTAACCTTTAACCTAAAGAAATAATAATTGATAAATGACAAGGGTTTCTATTGCTGAGTTGGTAGCAGGAGCAAGGGCTGGTAAAGCAATCTGTTTTCCAACAGATACTGTTCCTGCATTAGCAACCTTACCTGACAATGCATCATTAATTTATACATTAAAGCAGAGAGATATCAATAAGCCGCTAATTCTTATGGCAAGTGATGCAGAGAAGTTGTGGAGTTTTGTGTACGGAAATCAACAAGAGTATGAAATTTGGCAAAAAATTGCGGATAAATACTGGGGTGGAGCGCTGACTTTGGTCTTACCTGCATCGACGAAAGTACCGAAAGCGATGAATCCCAATGACCCTACTACGATTGGGGTTAGAGTTCCTCAAAATGATATTGCTCGCAGAATTTTAGCACAAACTGGTCCTTTGGCGACTACCAGCGCTAATTTATCGGGACAACCTCCCTTACAGACTATGGATGAAATTGAGGTAGAGTTTCCCGATGTACTAACTTTGGCGACAACAGCATATGATAGTAAAACACCTGCCATGGGTATTCCTTCTACTGTTGCCAAGTGGAATGGGGGAAAATGGCAGATTTTGCGTGAAGGTGCGGTTAATTTAGATATTTAATTAAATATTTAAACTTTTATTGCATTTACGAAAAACTATTATCAAAAAATCTTTGACATCAAGTTTAAATAAAAATTTTGGGTATATAAGTCGGGTTTTTATCAAAATTTGTAAAAGTTTTACAGCTATTTATCTTAAAAACCCGACTTCTGTGATTATCGCTAAAACCTAAATTTTCCCGGTTTGTAAGAAGTGGGGTTTTTATGAGTGTTTTCTGGTGTTACCCATAGAAGATAGTAAAACCCGGCTTCTGTGATTATCATCAAACTAAGGTTAAATAAAAATTAACAATTTACATTGACGCTGTAATCAACTCGCTCAAAAGATAATTTTGAGGGGATAAAATGTTTTAGGGGTAAAAACTAAAAAGCGAGCCTAAATCTATCTCAGAACCAGAGGAACTCAGTAAGGTGCTTTTGTAATCAATCAAGAAGTTAAAATTTACTAAAAAATCATGAATTTGAATAACTGGGTATATTTTGGAGTTGGATTAGCATTAGGAATAGGTATTTGTTGGTTATTCCTAGGCTCTAAAACTTCAAATAATTCATCTTTTAGCTTATCAAAAGAAGAAAATAAACAGGATATTTCTGCGCTATCTCAACGAATGAGGGAAGTGGAAATAGCTTACCATATGGCAAGAGAAATGAGTCAGTTTAAAGCTGGATTTTTAGCACGGACTACTCATGTATTGCGATCGCCACTTAATGGTTTAATTGGTTTGCATCAATTAATTTTATCGGATCTATGTGAAAATCCAGAGGAAGAGCGAGAATTTATCTCTCAAGCTCATGAACGAGCTTTAAAGTTATTAAATTTAATTGATGAAATTCTGAATATTGCTAGAGCCGAACATGGCGATCACAAATTAGAAATTCAGTCTTGCTCATTAAGTCAAATATTACAGGAAGTTCAGGAATTAACTTATATGCTTGCTGAAAATCGTAATTATCCGTTTGAGGTGTTACAACCAAGGGAGGATATTTATGTTTTAAGCGATCAGCGTTGGTTAAAACAAATATTAACAAGCTTGGTAGATACTGCAATTTCTCAAATGGAAGAAGGTACGATAAATATTTCTGCTAAAGCTGATCGTGAAAAGAATCTGGCTTATATTTGGTTAGATGCACCAGAAGACGCGATTCCTTCAAGTGAACCGATAAATTTAATTGAGTCGGCCGAAGATACTAAAAAAGTAGACGAGCAACAAAGTAAACTGCTCCAAGCAGGAATGAAGCTATTACTCAATCAAACTTTACTTGAAGTAATGGGAGGAAAAATCGAACCAGTCTTCTATCCCAAAACTAACAATAACGAAAATATATCCCGGTTGCAAATTTCTATCCCTTTAGGGATTCTTGAAGCTGATTCGCACCATTAAGAGTATCAAGCTTGGTCAGATTTGAGCGGTTGTACATTATCATTGTCGTGGAGTGATTCTGCTGAAAACCAATTTTTTCGTAAAATTGTTGCTGATGAGTAGTCATCAAATAGATCCGCTCAACCCGACTCATTCGGGGATGACTCAAAACGCTTTCTACCAATTTACTACCTAGTCCAGTTCCCCGGAAATCTGGGTGGATGACAACATCCCAAATCGTTGCACGATAAACACCATCACTTGTTGCTCTAGCAAAACCGATTAATTGCTGTTTATTCCACACAGTAATTACTGGCTCGCTATTTTTGATTGCTTCCGCTAAATCTTCTATATTACGCTCCTTAGCCCAAAAAGCTCCTAAAGCAAATAATTCTTGCAATTGCTTAATGTCTATTTCCGATTTTGCAGCGCTAAATAAAATCTGAGAATTATTCATATACCGTACCCAGATAAAAATCGTGTTGTTGTAGTTATACCAATATTGCTGAAATTACGCAAAAACCCCCAAATCATCGGGGGGCTGAGGGAATGTAAAATTTTCTAACATCATATTTTCCCTTGTTGTTGCGTAAGCTTTAATTGTATATCACAATACTTATAATTTATCTACAAAAGTATGGAAAAATTAACATTATCAAAAAATAACTAAAAAAGCTTAGTTATCACAAACCCATTTCCATAAAGGATGAGAAGGACCCCGTTCGCGGATGCGATAAACTTGTTTTTCCAAGCGTTGCTTTTCCGAAACTGGCATACCGACTAAGATATTACGACTTTGCCAAACTAAAACACTAAGAGTCATACCAATACATAAACTAAGTCCGATAGCAGCAAAAGGATGGAACAACAAAGCATATCGTACCGCGACCCAAGTAAAATATTCGCGTAAAAACTCAATTTCTTTACGTAAATCCCACAAGCACAAAGGTGCTAATATCAGCCATAAGAATACTACTAGTAACCAACGACCATAAACCGTCAGCCGATGAAGTCTTTGTACCTGTCGAGCCAAAGATGAGTCAGATGATTGTTGTTCTACTTGAGCCATAAGCAATGG
>NZ_JADEWL010000271.1 GCF_015207665.1 Plectonema cf. radiosum LEGE 06105 | reverse complement strand
GGACAAGGGGATGGGGAGAAATAAATAACTCCTCACTCCTAACTCCTAACTCCTAACTCCATTCCCTATACTTTTAAGAAAAATCTTTCAATTCAGCAGTACGTAAAGATATTTGCTGGGTACGATTACCTCTTTGTACTTTTAACTGTAAATTTTCACCGACACCGCTATTTTCAACTATAACCAGCAACTCCTCTCCGGTGGTGATGCGCCTTCCATCAACCCCAATAATTACGTCTCCGACACGGATACCCGCATTAGCTGCTGGAGAATTTGGTATAACTCTTCCCACCAAAACACCTTGTACTTCCGGTACTTGAATTGGAGAATTAGGATTAGCGTTGATGCGTCGCGCTTGTTCAGGTGTTAAATCATCCATTCCTATACCTATAAACGGATGAGCAACCTTCCCGTTACGTTGCAATTCGCTGGTGATTTGCTTGGCTTTATCGATGGGAATCGCAAATCCGATACCCGTTGCATCCGCCCGAATTGCCGTATTTATACCGATAACTTCGCCTCTATCATTTAATAAAGGACCTCCGGAATTTCCCGGATTAATCGCTGCATCGGTTTGAATAAACTCCAAACGCTTGGAAGAAATACCAACTTGAGAACTAGGACGTTTCAAAGTACTGACAATTCCCAAAGTTACCGTATTATCGAAACCCAAAGGATTTCCTACCGCGATCGCCCAATCTCCAACTTGAACCTCAGTAGATGAACCCAGGGGTGCAACTGGTAAATCGCTACCAGCGTTAATTTTCACAACTGCTAAATCAGTTACTTCATCGACTCCTTGAACTTTACCTTCAAATTCGCGTCCATCTTTGAGACGAACTGTTACTCTATCTGCCTTATCAACTACGTGAGCGTTGGTTAAAACGAACCCGCTTTTGTCAATAATAAAACCAGAACCTAATCCACGTAGCTGTTCCGGAGGCAAATTTCTGGGCAGAGAATCGCCGAAAAATCTCCTAAAAAATGGATCTTCCATAAAAGGATCGGGAAGACGACGGCTTACCGTGCGCTCGGTATCAATCCGAACTACTGCACTGCCAACTCGATTAACTGCTGCTGTGACAAAACTTCTGTTTGCGATCGCAGCCGCAGCATTAGAAGGTTTTTGAGCTATCGGTGCGGGTTCCGCTTGAGAAGGTAATACCGAAAGAGTATTAACACTCAGCAAAACCCCGACTAGAATTGCTAATAAATGAGTACTTAGTTGTCTTATCGACTTGGGCAAATTTGTAAATTTCATCACCAAGACCGTTTTTTCAGTTTAATTGTTAATTATTCTTGACAATTGTCTTTAAAGTTATTCAAAGCAGGTAATTGTCATATTTATTTGCTTATTGACGTTTTGTAGAACCCTGAAGTTTCGACATTTTCAGCGCTAATAGTTAGCTATAAGACGTTAAACAAACTGTACCTGCTGTTGGGTTTATTAAAGATATTAGCAAAAATTGGGCAAAACTTTCCTTTGAATACGAATACATTTGCGATCGGGTAATCTGGGGATTACACAAACCTTAACGGACTGTTTGACCTTTGCGTTAGGATTATAAATACTGCCTAACCCCCAATAAACAGCCCATGAATGGAACCTCAAATCAAAACGACCATATACTGAGTAAGAATACAGACGCGAACAATTCAGAACATAACCACAATCACACCCATTCAGCTCACCCCCACATCCATAGTGAAGAGTCCTTACGAAAAATAGTTAACCGGCTATCACGTATAGAAGGGCATATTAGAGGTATAAAAACTATGGTGCAGCAAAATAGCCCTTGTCCCGATGTATTGCTGCAAATTGCTGCGGTTAGAGGTGCAGTTGATCGGGTAGCGCGGATCGTTTTAGACGAACATTTAACCGAATGCGTTGCCAGAGCCGCAAAAAATGGCAATATTGATGTTGAAATGGAAGAATTAAAGGCGGCTTTAGACCGATTTTTGCCTTAATTTACCTCAATTAATTGGTAATTTGTAATTTTAAGTTGAATTTAGCAAAGCATCAGGTATCTATATTTTTAATAGTTTAGTGAAGTAATTCAAATAAATCTTGATGAGTTTAAAAAATCATAGATTTCATTATTGTTTCAGTGGTAATTCCGATAAACCACTGATTCTTTTTTTGCATGGTTTTATGGGTAATATTTATGAATTTAAGGAAGCAATATCTTTATTAAAATATGATTTTTATTGTTTAAATATTGACCTTCCCGGACATGGAAAAACTCAACTTTTAGGTGATGATAGCTATACCATGGCTGATACTGCGGATGCTTTAATAAATTTATTAGATGAATTAAAAGTTAAGCAATGTTTTTTAGTTGGATATTCAATGGGTGGAAGATTAGCTTTATATTTAACACTACAGTTTCCCCAAAGATTTTATCAAGTGATTCTAGAATCTGCTTCTCCTGGTTTGTTAACAGAAAAAGAACGATTAGAAAGAATTAAAAGAGACGAACAAATAGCTAGAAAATTAGCAAGAAGTATTCAAAGAGAAGATTTTCTTAATTTTCTACAAAATTGGTATAATCAGCCAATTTTTGGGAACATTAAAACTCATTCTGGATTTGAGCAAATGATAGAAAATCGGTTGGAAAATAATCCGGTGCAATTAGCTAAATCATTGCGATTGATGGGTACCGGAATTCAACCTACTTTATGGGAAAAATTACCTGATAATCAAGTTTCTACACTTTTATTAGTCGGAGAAAACGATAAAAAATTTATTGATATAAATAGAAAAATGACTCAAATTAGCGATTTATGTAATTTAAAAATTATTAAAAATACTGCTCACAATATTCATTTAGAAAACACATTGGTATTTGTGGAAAATATTCGGAATTTTTTCAACTTATCGTCTCTGTAAACCCAGAAGTCGGGTTTTTTAGAGAAACCCGACTTCTTTCCCCAGAACCTTATTGAACCTTATTAACCGCACTTAATTCCTCTTGCAAAACTTTCTGATAAATTTTTGGTAAACTACTACTTATCGAATTAGTTTCAATACCATATCCCAAACTTGTCCAAGTAGGAGAAAGTTTTTTTAAAACTTGATTTACTTTTCCTTCTCGCAACAATTGAGAAATATTAACTCCCCACTCTTTAGAATCGCTCAACCAACTATAAACTACTTTATCTTGATATTCGGGTTCAAAACTATAGCTAGCCCAAAACATCATCGGCATCGGCTGCTTTGGATGATAGCGTTCAGCAATTCTAAACCAAGTCGTATTAATAACTTGGTATCTACCCGCAGCAGTAGAACAGTTTCCTGTATTTGGTCCGACAGTAATTGTGACGCATTTCTCAGGATGACGACTCAAATCGCTGACGTGTTCACCACCATACAAAATAGAATAAGGACGTTTGCTATTAGCTTCACTAGCTCCAATAGTTCGCATTAAAGCGCGAATATAAGGGTCACCACCTTCCATAATTAAAGGTGGCTGATTCTTCTGAAATACTGGGTCGCTATTGGGTTCTAAGCTACCGTAAATATACCATTGAAACATACAGACAAAGGCGAGGAGAGCGGCTACAGGTCCGATCAATTTTTCAACACCTTTGAAGTAAAATCCTTTAAGAGTTTTACTCATTAATATTACTTAAGATAGCCAAATTAAATATAACAACAATAATAAATCCAAGCATTCCGGCAATATTGATCAATCAAACCGGACTCTTAAAC
>NZ_JADEWL010000270.1 GCF_015207665.1 Plectonema cf. radiosum LEGE 06105 | reverse complement strand
AACCCCGAACCCATCCCTTCTTCAACGACATCCAAGACTATACCGCGTGGAAACACCAGTAACTGGATTTACTCCCGAAGCGCGATCGCACATCAATTTGACTTGATAGCGGTCAATAATGGCATCGGTAAAATCGGCACCAGTAATATCAGCGTCAAAAAAGCGACTTCTGCTCATGGTTGCTTCTGTAAAATTAGCGTTTCTCAAATTGGCAAAATCCATTGTTACCTGGTCTACCAAGGCTCCTTTTAAATTCGCACCTTCTAAATTTGCTCTAAGTAAATTCCCTTTGGTAAACATCGCGTTTGTTAAATCGGCACCTTGAAAATTTGTTTCCCGCATTTCAGCAGCAATAAAATTGACTCCTACTAAATCTTTATTGGAGAAATCACGGTTTTCTAAATTTGTACTGCTGTAATTAATTGTGTTTATTTGAGCGAAAGCAGGATGAGCATCAAGTAATACCCATAACCACGCTAAACACAAAATTAAAAGTAAACCCAAAAAGCGTAAAAGAATTTTTTTCATCATCTTAATATCTCGTTAGTTGTTAGTTGTTAGTTGTTAGTAAATAATAGTCCTAAATACAAATCCTTAACTCCTAACTCCTAACTCCTAACTTCCCGGTACTACTTCCAATCTTTCCCAATACGAATTGTTAGGTCAGATTCTATATCGCCGGTGGCGGATATATCAATATGGTTGATATTTAAAATTTGCTGTAATTCTTCTGCTGCTTGCTTATTGCCTTTTTGTACTATGATTTCGGATTTTGCTCGTTCATCTGCCCAGTTAGGTACTGTATAAACATTTGTAAAGCCCTGCTTATTGAGAATTTCCATAACTTTTTGAGCTTGTTCGGGGGTATCACCAGTATTTTGAATGGCAATTTTTAAGCTGGTTATTGGTTTGTTACTTTGTGTGAGGCTAGCTAGGTTGACTCCAGCGTAATTAGCTAGTAAGTCGGCTTGTCCGTTTAAATCCAGCCAGTAACTATCGGGATCTGCACTCAACCGACTGAATATTCCTGGTAACAAAGTCATTTGAAAATCATTTTGCTCGACTTTTAAAGTGAAGTTGACTAATGCCATCATTTCTTCCAACTTCAAGTTAGTGTCGAAATACTTTCGCGTTAAACGAGTTAACTGTGGTAATCGAGGTAATACTTTGGGACTCCAAAGACGTTCGCGTAAAGCGAGCAACATTGTTTGCTGTCGCTGCACTCTTTCTAAATCCCCGCTATTTTTTTCTCGAAAGCGGACATATTGTTCTGCTTTTTCTCCATCAAGAGTTTGCCAACCACTAACCAAATTAATCGATAAGTTTTGAGCGGAATCTTCGTACTGCATTGGTTTGTCTACAAATACTTCGACTCCTCCTAATTGGTCTACTAACTGCTTCATACCAGCAGTAGAAATACGAATGTAGCGATGAATCGGAGCATTACTCAAACTACGACTGACCACCCGTGCAGCTAAAACTGGACCATCAGAAGCATTTGCTTGAGATACCTTGTTTAAACCCCTTTCCGGAATTGAGATCATCGTACCTTTGGGGATTGAAAGTACCCGAATGGTTTTATCTTCAGGATTAACTCTTACCAACAACATGGTATCGCTATTTCCTGCGAAACTTTCCGGCGAACCTTCAACCGTACCGGGAACGGGTTCAACTCCCAAAACCAAAATATTCATCGGTTTTTTGAGTTGGTATTGGGAAATATTGCTCCATAAATCCCCTGTTAATGGTGCGTCTTCAACATCGAGTGTAGACCATCCCAACTCATCTTCAGTTTTATCTACTCCACTCCATAACGGAGTCCAAAGTGCCAAACTTGATATCAGTAATCCCGATAAAGTAACTCCCATTACAACTGTGAGAATCCAAAACAGCCATCTGGGCATTGTTAAACCCAGTCGATAATAAAGCTGACTAGGAATAGAACTTGTTTTTTTTCCAGATGCAGGCTCAACCCTAACTTGCATATCATCTACAGGAGCTTGGTTTTGTAAACTTTGCTCGCGATCGTAAATTTCTTGATTGTCCCAGCTTTCTATTTGTTTAACCACAATTAACTCCCCACTAACCAATATCAGTTATCAGTTATCAGTTACCAGTTATCAGTTATCAGTCCTCAACAACGGTGTATGGTGGCAGATCGGATAGGTAGCATATCAATAGATAACTGTATGTCATAAAGGACACGCTTCGCTAACACTGTTCACTGATAACTGTTCACTGAAAAATATTGCCACTTTAAAAGCCCACTGTACACTTGAAGTGTTGTAAATTAGGTTGGTAAGACAACATGACTAATCGTTTGTTCCCAGTAATTCTTGCAGGTGGTAAAGGTGAACGTTTTTGGCCTCTTTCTCGACGAACCCGACCCAAGCAATTTTTAAATCTTGATGGTACCTCACGTAGCTTAATGCAAGCCACTGCTGACCGCTTATTACCGTTAACTGATGGTTGGGATTCTTTATGGGTAGTAACCTCTAGTCTCATAGCAGAAGGTGTGAAAGAACAATTACCCGAATTACCCAGTGCCAACTTGCTTGTAGAACCACAAGGAAGAGATACAGCAGCGGCGATCGCTTGGGCAAGTTTGGAAATTCAAAAGCGTTACGGTGAAGACGCTATTATCGGTTTTTTCCCAGCAGACCATTGGATTGCAGACCAAGAAGCTTTTGCACGTACATTAAGTGCAGCAGCGGATTTAGCAGCACAAAATCCAGCGATTGTAACTTTGGGGATCAAACCAACATTTCCATCAACAGGTTACGGCTACATAGAAGAAGGCGAAAAATTTGGTAGCTTTAACAACTTGCCAGCCTACCACGTTAACCGCTTTACTGAAAAGCCCAACCGCGAAACAGCGGAAACTTTTTTACAAACGGGACGATTTAGCTGGAATAGTGGAATGTTTATTTTTCGAGCCGGTGTTGCGATTCAAGAACTGTATGCTCATGCTCCAGAAATCATCGAACCCATCGAAAAACAAGGTCCCGATATTTATCCTCAATTGCCCAAATTGAGCGTAGACTATGCCTTAATGGAAAAAACCAATTTAGCCTATGTCTTACCAGTCGAATTTGGCTGGGACGATTTAGGAGATTGGAATGCCATTGAAAGGCTGCTCAAAAAAGAAACAGAGCCAAATGTAGAATTAGCTACTCATGTAGGATTAGATACTAAGGGAGCTATTTTCTATGCTAGCAATGATGATGATGTAATTGTTACCATTGGGCTTGAGGATATAGTCGTCGTTCGTGACAAGAATGTCACTTTAATTGTCAAAAAAGAACGCACCCAAGAAATTAAGCAGGTACTCAAGACCCTAGAATCTGATTCTCGATTTACCGAATTACTTTAAAGTAACTATAGCCTAGTAATTATTAACCGGGGCATTGGGGGCGAGGAAATATCAAAAAATCCATCATACCCAATCGCCCAAATTTTACAGCATAAACAACAAAGTCAAAATATACCAAAAAAATATATATATAAAGTTAAAACCTCAAACCCTTGACAGAAGCATTGAAGCTATTTTTCTAGTATAACTATTCAATCGGAAGATGACGAGATAGGGAGATGGGGACGTAGATAATTACCAATTACCAATTACCAATTACCAATTACCAATTACCAATTACCAATTACCAATTACCAATTACCAATTACCAATTACCAATTACCAATTACCAATTACCAATTACCAATTACCAATTACCA
>NZ_JADEWL010000072.1 GCF_015207665.1 Plectonema cf. radiosum LEGE 06105 | reverse complement strand
TCATCTGACACCGATTATGCTCAGGAAGAAATCAGAAGAAAATCTCAAGCTGCTTTACAAGATGTGAAAACACAACTTGGGAAAACTTATTTACCTTTAATTAATGGCGAATACGTAGAAACTGCGGAAAAAGTCGATTCGGTTAACCCTTCTAATTATTCTCAAGTTGTAGGTAAAGTTGGTTTAATTAATATTGAACAAGCCGAAACCGCAATGCAATCAGCGAAAGAAGTATTTAAAACTTGGGGTAAAACCTCCGCAAAACAACGCGCTGATATAATCCGCAAAGCTGGAGATATCATAGAAAATCGCCGCGCCGAATTATCCGCTTGGATTGTTTTAGAAGTTGGTAAACCCTTGCGAGAAGCTGATGCTGAAGTGAGTGAAGCCATAGATTTTTGTCGCTATTATGCTGCGGAAATGGAACGGTTAGATAAAGGTTACAATTACGACGTAGCCGGGGAAAATAATCGTTATATTTACCAACCACGGGGAATTACAGTAGTGATTTCACCTTGGAACTTCCCCTTTGCGATCGCAACTGGGATGACTGTCGCTGCTTTAGTCACGGGTAACTGCACTTTACTCAAACCTGCGGAAACTTCTGCGGTAATTGCAGCGAAAATTACGGAAGTTTTGCTGGAAGCAGGAATACCCAAAGGTGTGTTTCAATATGTCCCCGGTAAAGGTTCGGTTGTCGGCTCTTATTTGGTAAATCATCCTGATACTCACGTCATCGCTTTTACAGGTTCCCAGGAAGTAGGCTGTAAAATTTACGCAGATGCAGCAGTCTTAAAACCCGGTCAAAAGCACATGAAACGGGTAATTGCTGAGATGGGAGGTAAGAATGGAATTATCATTGATGAAAGTGCAGATTTAGACCAAGCCGTTGTCGGTGTAGTGCAATCAGCATTTGGTTACAGTGGACAAAAATGTTCGGCTTGTTCACGAGTAATAGTTGTAGAAAGCGTTTATGATAGTTTTATCAAACGGTTTGTAGAAGCAACCAAATCCCTGAATATCGGAGAAACAGAATTACCACAGACTCAAGTAGGACCTGTAATTGATGACAAATCTCAATCCAGAATCCGCGAATATATCGAAAAAGGGAAAGCAGAAGCAGAAATTGCATTAGAAATGTCTGCACCTGTTAACGGATATTTTATCGGTCCGGTAATATTTAGTAATGTCCCAGCAGATGGGATAATTGCTCAACAAGAAATTTTTGGTCCTGTAGTAGCGGTAATTAAAGTTAAAGATTTTCAGGAAGCCTTACAAGTTGCTAACGGTACCAATTATGCTTTAACTGGGGGACTTTATTCGCGAACACCTTCCCACATTGAACAAGCTCAAGCAGAATTTGAAGTTGGAAACTTGTATATCAATCGTACCATCACCGGCGCGATTGTTTCCCGACAACCTTTCGGCGGTTTCAAACTTTCCGGAGTTGGTTCAAAAGCCGGAGGTCCCGATTATCTCTTACAATTTTTAGAACCACGTACTATAACTGAAAACATTCAGCGTCAAGGTTTTGCTCCGATTGAAGGAGCGGAATAAGGTTAGAGGTTAGAGGTTAGAGGTTAAAGGTTAAAGGTTAGAGGTTGAAGGTTAGAGGTTAGAGGTTAAAGATTAGAGGTTAGAGTTGTAATAACTTCTAACTCCTAACTTTGGTACAGACGTAGCACTGCTACGTCTCTACAACTAACTCCGGTTATTGTATATAATTCTGAGAAGTGAACAGTAGATAATTGAATGAGTGAAATAACTGTAAAAGTAGTTGATTGGGAAGAATGGACAGTAATTGAGATAATTAGAAGAAGGGTATTTCAGGAGGAACAAAAAGTAGAAGTAGAATTAGATTTTGATGGTAAAGATAAAGCTTGTCCGCAGTTGATTGCTTATTTAAATAAAGAAGCGGTTGGTACTGCGAGAATTCGATATTTAGATGAAAAAACGGCGAAAATTGAAAGATTAGCGGTTTTATCTTACGCAAGAGGGAAGGGTATTGGGAAAAAGATTATGCAAAAAGCTTTGGAAGTTATAGCAAATGAAAATATACCCGAAGTTATGATTCATGCTCAAGAATATATTAAAAAGTTACATCAGCAATTAGGCTTTGAACAAGTTGGAGAAGTTTTTCAAGAAGCGGGAATCCCTCATGTAAAAATGGTTAAAAGGTTAAAGGTTAAAGGTCAAAGGTGTAATAATTATTAATAGCTGTCAACTGTCCACTGTCATGTCAATCAAGTTGATAAAATATAATAACTCAAAATCTGATAAACCTCGTCTACCGCATTATCTCTTTTAAATTGAAATTCTCTTGGTAAATCATCACCATGAATCCAAATTTTAATTTCAGCATCCAAATCTAAAGTACCAGCAGTTTCCTTACTAAAATATTTAATTGACTTATAGGGAATTGATAAAAATTCAGTTTTTTTACCCGTCATTCCTTGTTTATCAATCAAAATAATTCTTTTATTGGTAAAAACTATCAAATCTCTGATTAATTTAAATGCCTTATGTATATTTTCTCCTTCAATCATTAAAGCACTAAGTTCCTTTTGTAATTTCTCCACATTCACTTCGGATGCATTACCCATAAATTGATTGAAAATGTCCATATTATCACCTATATAAACGCAGTGGCTTGTCTACACAAACAAAACCTACCGGGAGCAGGTTTCAGCAGGTTTTAGAATAATTATACAACCCATACAAAAATTCACTTCGTCTGAAAAATATTTTGCACCATCTTTTTATCTGTACCTGCTGCTGCTTTATCCAATTCGGCAATTTCTCCAGCATCTAAATTCCAACCCAAAGCACCAATATTCTCCTGTGCTTGTTGGGAATTTTTCGCTCCAGGAATGGGAATTGTACCTTTACAAATACACCAATTGATAGCCACTTGCGACATAGTTTTATTCCTAAATTCTGCAACTTCTCGTAAACATTCCAATAAAGATTTTGCACTGGGAATTAATTGCCTAAATAGAAAATTTCTAATACCTTTAGGATAATTACCTTTTGTATATTTTCCCGTCAAAATTCCCAAACATAAAGGACTATAAGCAATCATTCTTATTCCCAATTCGTCGCAAACTTCTTTAACACCTAACTCCGTTACAGGATAAGTTGATAATAATGAATACTGTACCTGTAAACTTGTAATAGATATTCCTCTTTCCGCAAACTTTTGATGTACCTTTCTCAATCTTTGAGAACCATAATTTGATAAACCCACCCCCTTCACCAAACCTTGTTCATATAAATCTGCAAGTCCATCCAATAAAGCCCATTCTTGCCAAGGAAAATAATTCGCTGTTGACCAATGCATTTGTACCAAATCGATATTTCTACCCAAACGTTTTGCAGAAGCTTTACCAGCAGAAACCATTGCACCTCTAGTTAATCTCCAAGGATAAGCAGCAAGTTTAGTCGCAATGCAGATATCTTGCTTATTTATACCTTCATATTCTTTAGTAAAAATTCCTAATAACTTCTCACTTTGTCCGTTTAACTTTCCCGTACCGTAAGAATCCCCTGTATCAAATAAAGTTACACCATTCTCAACACAAAGATTGAATACCTGTTGTAAATCATTATCCATGCTTTGATTGTATCCCCAAAGCACCTTATTACCCCATGCCCAAGTTCCGCAACCCATTTGAGGAAGAAACAATGTTTGATTATACATATGACCAGAGATTGTAGATAACCTTATTATTGATTAAAAGAGTAAAGATTGTTTGGGGATAAACGTAAATTTAAATTATTTGTATACTTGCCTAAGACTTAAAAGGGAATAAATTCACCTCTATCTTGTAAAACTTCCATGTAAAGTGATATTCCTTCTTCAACTTCTATCTCTTAAGGTGAGATTTATTTGTAGATAACTGTTTTTCAAATCATTTGAATTTCTTTAAGATGACTTCGTTGTGCTAAATAGAATTAAGCCAATTCATGAAATAAACTCACAATAAAAAAAATTGTCCTTCTTGATACATAAACACGTATACTAAACACGGCACTATCAACGATAAAATACGTCAATCGGAAAAGCTACGATAATTGTGCTTCATTCTAAACCAATGCAGCACAATTATCGCTGAAAAAATCAATTTTTGTAGAGTAAGCAGACATACCTGTAGACTAATGATCAATCAGTTTAAAGCTCAAAGTTTACAAGTCCACGCAAGACTAGTTAACTCATTTAGAAAGCTAAATTTGCCAAAATTCGGAATTTCCCAGCTACTCAAGCGTTGTCTTCCACTTCTATTTGTAATATCATTTTCTACGGTGTTGCTGCTTGATAATTTAGAATCGGCGATCGCACAATTTCCTCCGGCAGCCACTATAATTACACCCGACATAATTCAACCCGACATCATCCAACCGGAAATATTGCAACCACGACAACTACCCCGTCAAGAAATTCGGGGTGTATGGATGAGTACCAATGATTTTAATGTTCTGAGAAATCAATCTGCTCTCAGAGATGCTGTTACTCAACTAAGACGTTTGAATTTCAATACTATTTATCCTGTTGTATGGAATTCTGGTTATACCAAATTTCCTAGTGCTACAGCAAGACGGGCTGGTATTCCCTTTTTCTTCAAAGGTTCAAATGGACAGGATATATTAGCAGACTTGATTAGTCAAGCTCATCGTCAAGGTTTGTTAGTAATTCCCTGGTTTGAATTTGGTTTTATGGTTCCCGAAAGCTCGGAATTAGCTTTAAATAACCCTCAATGGTTGACTCAAAAAGCTGACAGGAGTTTAACTTCCAATAGTGCTGCGGGTGAAGTTGCATGGTTAAATCCTTTTCATCCCCAGGTACAACAATTTATTCAAAATTTGGTTTTAGAAGTTGTCAGTCAATATGATGTTGATGGCATTCAGTTCGATGACCACATGAGTTTACCACGAGAATTCGGTTATGACTCCTACACCGTTGCTTTGTATACTCAAGAAACCCAAAATCCACCCCCAAGCAACTTTGCAGATGAAGCATGGGTAAAATGGCGTGCGGATAAAATTACCGCGTTTATGGTACAACTTAACCAAGCCGTCAAAGCTAGAAAGCCCTATACAATTTTTTCTGTATCTCCCAATTATTACAACCACGCTTATAAATTACAGTTGCAAGATTGGCTCAATTGGGTGCGTTTGAGTGTTGTAGACGAACTAATCATGCAAGTTTATCGTAACGATTTAGCAAGTTTTGTTGACAAAATTAACCTTCCAGAAATGCTCGAAACCAAGCAATATATACCTACTGGTGTAGGCATTATGGCAGGTTTGCGAAATCGTCCAGTTTCAATGCAACAAATTAAATCTCAGGTACGAGCAGCACAACAAAATAATTTGGGTGTAACTTTCTTCTATTACGAAAGTCTATGGAATCATGCTCAAGAAAATACTGAATTGCGACAAGCTGGATTCCAAAGTTTATTTCCCCGTTTTACTCGTCGTTCCAGAATTTAATTAATCATAATAATAATGTAGAGACGTAGCACTGCTACGTCTTTTTATTTATTTATTTATTGATTGATTTTCTTCTCCAAACAGTTCTACTAAACCAATTGTGCCGACAAAAAAAGTATAAACACCATATTTAGAACCGGCTTTAAAAGATGCGATTATCGCTTCAATTAAATGAACTCCAACAGCAACACGTTCAATTACTAAAATTGGTCTAATAATATCAGGAATTTGCAGGTGATTTTTTAAAGCATAAATATGACCTAATTCTAGTCCTATAGCTCCTATCATTAAAACTGTAGATATAATCTTAATTACATTAATCACAAATAAGTTTTTCTTCATCAGCTTTGATCAATTGAGTACAGAACTATTTATTACTACTCCTTTTTCGTTAAAAGATTACCGATTTAAAGAAGTAATATTATATCAAGTCCGGATGATTAGTTATTATTAGCTGTTGACTGGTAATTGGTAATGGGTAATCGGTAATTTCCCAATTACCAATCCCCAATCCTAATTACCAATTGGCAATTACCCATTACCAACCTTCACAGATATACAGGAGTGTTTAACCGGACATGATATTATCCCTTACCCAAAAGCTTTGTCGCAGACGTAGGAATACACCCCGTCTGGGACATCTTTTTCCGAGATGTCTAATATCTACTACTTCACCGCAGCATTCACTTCTTTATCTGCACTGGTAGCTTGATAAGCTTTCTCTAATCGCATGATTTGCTTAGCTTGTGCTGAGAATGCGTTGTTATCAAGCCAGTTTGCAATTAATGCATCGCTGGAAAATAAACCCGCACCATTGATAGCAAAAAATAGAAAACAAGCTGCGTAAATTGCTGATAACTCCAGGTAAGAAATATTCAAACCCGCAACCAAGATGTGATGGTACATCGCAACACACATTGTTGAAAATAAACCCAAACCAGCAAGACGAGTCAATAAACCCAGTATCAACAACGATGCACCAATCAACTCGGTAAAACCTGCTACATAGCTAAAAAATATCGGGAAAGGTAAACCAATAACCTGAACATAAGCTTCCGCAAAGCTTTCAATATTTCCCAGTTTATCTAAACCGTTGTGAATCATCATCACTCCAACAATAGCCCGCAATACAGCCCAACCTGTTTGTGACAAAAAATTAGGGCTAACGTTAGGCTTGAAAATCCCCGTCAATAGCGCTGTATAATTCATATCTCAACTCTTGATGCAAGCAAATTTATCATATTTATCTGATTAATCTTAACAAAAAGATTAAGTTATGTAAACATATTTCATTATTAAGAAAATTTACTGAGAGTTATAAAATTGATTTGAGTTGAAATAAGCAGCAGTTAAAGGGTTGTTTAGTGATTTAAAGAAATTTATCCGATTTACGGCAAAATGAGAATATATGAAGTTACTTTAACTAAAGTACGTAAGTTTGATTAAATATTCCCAAATTTCTGCGGCAATTCGCATTTTTTGAACGAATTCTTCAGGGTTTTTAGGAAAGGGCAGAAAATACTGTATCTAGTAATTGAATTACTACTGTTCGCATAAATTGATATTTTTATAGTAAGTAAAATATTTTTTATGTCTATTAACGTGAGTAAGCTGCTACGCATTTAATTTGTATTTGAGTAGCGGGCTAACAGCCCGCACTACAAGAGTTTGATATTCTCGTCTTATATAGCAATCCTAAATGACTTGTGAGAAATTTATGTATAATATGGCGGTTAAAACCGCTACTACACCTTCCTAAGTCCACCTGCGTGGACTCTATAAAAAAAACCCGTTATCACGACGGGTTTTATCAAGTGAGTTTGGCGATCGCGTAGTGGATGTTTGAAAAGTATTGGGCGAATATAATTCGCTACTACACAAGCGAAGTCCGTCTGCGGGGACCAAAAAAATCAGGGTTTTGTCTGTGTAGTCGCGTTTGCTCCGCGTGTCCGCAGGACATATTCCATTCGCCAAGACTAGTAATAAGTAGGTAGGCGTAATTAAATGTAAGATCAAACCTCACCCCCTCCCCTCTCCGATGCCTTGGAGAGGGGTGGCTAAGAGAGGGGTAAAGCCTCTTGGATTACGGGTGCAGTTTGGGATGTGGATGGTGGTGTAATGGCAGAACGCAATCAATATTAGAGACAATAATTGCAAATTATAAGTGGTGATGGGTAAAGTCCCCGAATTCAATTCGGGGGATTACTCTGCAAAAAGGACTTTCTTCATTCCTTATAAAACTGATTTATACTGCACGCACACTCTCAATGTTAACTATTAAAAAGCATACCAACCGGGGTCAAAGTTTGATAAATAACTACCTTCAGCAATAGTACCATTCATTGTCCAAATAGCATTTTCTCCAGTTGTATTATTGCGCCAGAAAATATCAGTTTTACCATCACCATTATAATCTCCAATCATAGGTTCCCAAGTTAAATCATTGGAAGGTAAAAAGGCTTTAGTTGATACTTCTCCTCCATTCATTAACCAAGCTGTATTTTCACCAGTTTGATTATTATGCCAGAAAATATCAGTTCTACCATCACCGTTGAAATCACCAATATTTGCTTTCCAAGCAGAACTTAATTGCGGTAAAGTTGATTCACCAAAGATGATATCGTTAAACAGAGTACCAGTCATTACCCAAACAGAATTTTCACCGCTATCTTGATTACTCCAAAGAATATCGGTTCGAGAATCTCCATCGAAATCACCAAAAGTAGGAGTCCAAGAAGTTTCTAATCCTTTTACAGCATAACCATTAGCATTAGTACCATCCATCAACCAAATAGCGTTTTCACCTGTAATACGATTTCGCCAAAATAAATCATTTTTACCATCATTATTGAAATCATTAACACTGTAGTCCCAATTTAAATCAGTTGTAGGTAAAAAAGCAGCACTAGTGACATTTTTACCATCCATTATCCAAGTTGCATTTTCAGCAGTTGAAGTATTCCGCCAAAAAATATCACTTTTACCATCACCATTGAAATCAGCAATACTAAAATCCCAATTGGAATCTATTCTTTGTACTGATTCTTCGGAGGATATATTAGTACCATCCATTTGCCAAATCACATTTTCTCCGGTATTTTTATTCCTCAAGAAAATATCAGTTCTGTTATCGTTATTAAAATCGGCGAAAGCAAAATCCCAAGATGCATCAACATTCTTGAGAAAAGCTGGATTTTGATTAACACCATCCATTAACCAAACTGCGGTTTCACCAGTTTCAGCGTTACGCCAAAATTTATCAGTTTTACCGTCACCATTGAAATCGACAACAACTGCTGCATCGCTAAAGATAGGATTAGGATTGGGATTTCTCGCAGCAGTTATACTGTCGGCATCCTCAAGGGGCAATGATTGCGAAGAATGTCCAATTTTCAAATTGTGCTCGGAAGAAATACCGTCGTCAAAAGTATTATTTGAAAGTTGAGTATATTCTGTTGCAAGAGCGTTTGCGGATACACCGGCTAGATTTTCATTTGAAAACATAGTGTTTTTTTATCAATAATCTTTATCTGTTATAACTGATTCTTATAGTTTTTTTTGTTAAGTACTAACATATAGTTTTTTATTAATTGTTGCTTGTGATGAACATTTTTAATATTTTTTATGAATGGTTATTTAATATCAAGTTAATCATCTATGAATCTATATTTATTTTATCTCTATTTATTTAGATAAAGGTAAAAATAAATCCAACTATTCAATAATAAATAATTGCCAATTATTCATTGGTTAAAAGCTAATTAAATATTCAAAAAAAAGGGAGCCTAACGACTCCCAATACAAACCTAAAATTTCAACTCTTAACTAACAACCCATTCTCCAGGTAGTGAAGGTAGAATTTCTTGGGTGACATCTGCACCGTCTACCCGCAAAATAATGTTTTCACCAGTTTGGGTATTGCGTCCAAAAACGTCTGTATCGCCATCACCGTCGAAATCACCGATACTCAAATCCCATTCAGTACCAAGTGATGGTAATTCAATACCAGTAGCCTCAGCACCATTCATAATCCAAGCGGCATTTTGTCCAGTTGACTGATTCCGCCACAGGATGTCCATTCTCCCATCAGCGTTAAAGTCGCCGATATTGGATTCCCAACCAGAACCCAAAGTTGGTAAATCTGACTCTACCGCATTGGAGCCATTCATTAACCAAAGTTTGGTTTCACCAGTACTCTTATTTTGCCAGAGAATATCGGTAGTAAAATTACCATCGAAGTCACCCTCTGTATACTCCCAACCTGCGCCAAAAGTCGGTAATGCAGCTTGTTCGGCACTCAAACCATTCATAAACCAAACAGTATTTTCACCAGTTTGCTCGTTATGCCAGAACACATCGGTATTGAAATTAGGATTGAACTCACCAACCGTATAAGTCCATGATGAATCTAACTGCGGTAGAAAATCTGCACTAGTAACGCTAGCACCATCCATCAACCAACCGGCATTTTCACCCGTATTTTGATTCCGCCATAATAAATCGGTTCTACCATCGCCGTTGAAATCTGCAATACTATAATCCCATTCGGTGCCGAGGGTGTCTAAAGAAGTCTCAGATACAATCTGACTACCATCCATCAACCAAAGTAGATTTTCTCCGGAATTTTGATTGCGCCACATTAAATCGGTTTTACCATCGCCGTTGAAATCAGCAATACTGTAATCCCATTCTGTACCTAAAGAATTGACAGCAGCACCAGTAGGATTAGAACCATCCATCAACCAAATAGCATTTTCACCAGTTTGAGTGTTACGCCAAAATTTATCTTGTTTACCATCCCCATTAAAATCCGCAAAAACTGCCGGACTGCTAATATAAGGACTGGGGTTAGGATTCTGTTGAGAATCTATTGATGAAGTCAATAATGATTGTGAAGAACCTGTCAAATTTAAGGTATTTAAATCAGTTTCTGGAGCAAAACTATTATTTTGGATTGTCGCAGATTGTAATGTACTTTTATCTTGTAAGGGATTTGTAGATTCCAGCATTGTTTTTATTTATTACCAGCTTTCATCTATCTTTTATCTCTATTTTTGCAAAGATTCTGTTAATTTAGAACATCTACTATTTTTTTTTAATGTTGGAAAATTATATTTTTTAATGATGATTGTGAATTCTAATTATTTTTGGCAAAATTACAAGTGTTATTAGTAATATTTTAAAAAGTTTATTATAAACAAAAAGAATAGAATTGCCGGTTTGCCGTCAAATTATAGCCGGGGAATAGAATTCCCCGTCTAATAGCATAAGTCCTCAGAGGGCTGGGAAAAGAATTTGTTTAAATCGCGACATTTAAACTTAGTCGTCTTCAGACGACTTTCGCTTTGAGACAGGGAATTTTATTCCCTGGCTATTCCTACTTTGATAAATCTTCCATTTTGAAAAAGGTAATTCAACTAAGTAGTAAGTAACTGTTGCCAATATAGTTGATAAAATCAAGGTTGCTGTTAGTCTAATATAAAACGCTTCTATAGGTATTTCTGAGGTAAAAATATCGTAAGTTCTAGTGATAATTGGCATATGCCAAATATAAATCCCATATGATAAGTTACCAATTACTTCTAATATTCTCAGAGGATTTTTTAAAATAGCGCTGAATGATAATTTTTCATGTTTAGCAAAATCTTGATAAATATCTTTTTCAAAGGCGAATATAAAAAATGAGGTGATAATTGCTGTTAATGGTTGGAGTATTAAAATTGTTGTTGATGTTCTCCATCCACCGTTACGATTCGGTAAATTCCACAATTCTTGATGATATAAATGATATGCACTGAATAAATACAATAAAATTATCAGTACAACAGCAAAACATTTGATGATTAATGATTTTATTTGATTCAAATTTTGTTGTTGATTTATCAAAAATTCATTTAGTAAAAATCCACATAAAAATAAATCGAGATTGACAATCAAGGGAGTATACCAATATTTAAATGCATATCCCATCTCTTGATTAATTTGGATTTTAAAACTTATCCAAAGTAGACTTCTAAAAATAAAAGTACTGCCAAATATTATCAAAATCACAATAAATATTTTATTTGATTTATGAAAAATATTTTGAATTAAACTGTAAATAAAAGGGACAAATAGATAAAACTGTACTTCTGTTGATAAAGACCAAAAAACATCATTAAATTTTACTGTTTCTATTCCTATATATGGATGATAAGTAAATGTAAATATTCTTAGTAGATAACCCCAATGAGAAAACTTGAGAATTTCTGGATAAACAAATATAGATAAAATTAGTACAGCAAAATAATAAAGCGGAAAAATTCTTAAAACACGATTGCGCCAAAATCTCATAACTCCTACTATATCAGCGGTGTAACGTTGATTATAAAAGGCTTTGCCCATCAAATAACCCGATAACACAAAGAAGATCCAAACTGCTACTGCCCCATGACTAAATATTAACCAACTTAAATCAAAACCTTTGTAAATAATTGATTTTCTCGGCGGAGCGCAATGAATAATTACTACCATTAAACAGGCAAAACCCCGTAAAGTCAGCAGTGCATCTAAACGGTTATACTTTTTGATATGTGTAGGCATTAATTTAGTACTTGTATTTCTTCATATAAGATGAAGAATCTAGATGAAATACCAAACATTTAAATTTATTTTTTAATAAAATGGTTGCCATATTGGCAATAATCTTGTATTTTTATTTTTGATTTTTAGGGCTTAGGCTGCATAAACCGGGTTTCTAGGCAAAATCTTCGTTTTTATTGCAATGTATCAATGAAAAAACCCGGATTCTAGGAATGAATTTATGCGTAAGTCCTGATTTTTATGCTTTGCGATCGCAATTTTATCTAAGTTACCAAAACTTGAGATTTTGAAAAAAGTTTCTCCCTCTGCTCCCTCCCCATGAGGTGCGAATATATTACCTTAGAAACATACAACACCATATCGGATAACTATGCAAGCAGAATATCGCCAGCGTCGGGAAGCATTAATGTCAAAGATTGGTAACGGTACAGCAATTTTTCGCAGTGCGCCTATGGCTGTAATGCACAATGATGTAGAATATGCTTACCGTCAAGATAGTGACTTTTTATATTTAACTGGACTTAATGAAGCCGAAGCTGTAGCGGTTTTAGCTCCTCATCATCAAGAACATAAATTTATATTGTTCGTACAGCCCAAGGATATCACCAAGGAAGTTTGGAGCGGTTATGTGACTGGGGTAGATGCAGCAAAATCAATTTACGGGGCTGATGAAGCTTACCCCATCAACGAACTTAACGAAAAATTACCCCAATATTTATCAAACGCAGATCGAATTTATTACCGCTTCGGACGAGATAAATCTTTTAATCAAACTGTCCTCAATCATTACCAAAGGTTATTGCGAGTTTATCCCAAACGTGGTATAGGTCCCACGGCAATTCAAGATACTTGCACTATTTTAGACAGTATGCGGATGGTGAAAACCGAATCGGAATTGGCATTAATGCGAAAAGCCGCCGATATTGCTGTGGAAGCCCATAATTTAGCTTTTGAAATCGCGAAGCCGGGTGTTTACGAATACGAAATTCAAGCAGAGATGGAGCGCATTTTTAGAAAACACGGTGCTTTGGGACCTGCATATCCTTCAATTGTGGCATCGGGTGCTAATTCCTGCATACTACATTACATTGAAAATAACCGTCAAATGCAAGATGGAGATTTACTTTTAATTGATGCGGGTTGTTCTTATGATTATTACAATTCCGATATTACTCGCACGTTTCCCGTGGGTGGTAAATTTACTGAAGAACAAAAAATATTGTATGAATTAGTTTTATCAGCACAGAAACAAGCAATTGCTCAAGTTAAACCTGGTAATGCTTACAATTTAATTCACGATACCGCTTTACGGGTACTTGTAGAAGGAATGGTGGAATTGGGTATTCTCAAAGGTGAAGTTGATAAGTTGATTGAAGAAGAGAAATATAAACCTTATTATATGCACCGTACTGGACATTGGTTGGGTTTGGATGTCCACGATGTGGGTGTTTATCAACATGGTGAAGATAACCCGTTAATTTTGCAACCGGGACAAGTTTTGACTGTGGAACCAGGAATTTATATTGTACCCGGAGCTAAACCCGCTGAAGAACAACCCCAAGTTGATCAAAAATGGATGGGAATTGGAATTCGTATTGAAGATGATGTTTTAGTCACAGCTACGGGTTGTGAAGTGTTAACGAAGGGAGTTGATAAGGAACTTCAGGATATGGAAAGATAATTGAGACAGTTGACAGTGGACAGTGGATAAGGAAAAATAAATAATCCTACTATGGGGGGGTCAGTCTTGGAAAAGGTAGTCGCACAAAGGCTTACTCCGCTTTAATTTCATCGTTTTAGCTTGAAGAGCGAGCGTTTTTAATAGAAAATCAAATCTCAAACTTACCGAAGCCCTTCGGGCAAAAGTCGCGAAGTAAAAAGTAAAAAGTAAAAAGTGATAATATATGCCCGTATTTTGGTATAAAGCCTCGTCTTTTAAAGACGAGTAAAAACCGTGCTTGTATCATTATTTGAATCCTCTACCTGAATACGGAGAGGTACTACTTACTGGTCTTAACTTTCAAATAGTGGCTTCTATTATTGTTTTCCGAAAGGTATTGATTTATTGTTTGGATATTGAGCGATCGCTTTTCTCAAAGATGTTTAACGGTGAAATTATTGAGTTTTTAGCAGAAATACATGGTAAGATGAGATAATTTGGCAAAAATGCACTCGCCACCGATGAATTACAGAAACTATATCACAATCGAACCCAATAAACGCGGTGGCAAGCCTTGTGTACGTGGCTTGCGAATTACAGTTTATGAGGTGCTTGAATACCTAGCTTCCGAGATGACCGAAGCAGAAATTCTTGATGATTTTCCCGATCTAACGCGAGAAGATTTAAAAGCTTGTATTGCTTATGCGGCTGACCGTGAACGTCGGCTGATGATTTCGACCTTATCCGCATGAAATTACTGTTTGATGAAAACTTATCCCCTAAATTATCCACCCGTTTGAGCGATCTTTTTTCAGGCTCACTTCATGTTCGGGATGTAGGCATGAAAGCAACAATAGACCCGATAGTTTGGAATTATGCAAAAGATAATGATTTGATGATTGTCTCGAAAGATGCTGATATGCACGATCTGAGTTTAGTGTTTGGGAATCCCCCAAAAGTTATCTGGCTTAGACTTGGAAACTGTTCTACCTTAGAAGTTGAAAATTTACTGCGTCGGGAGTTCAGCACAATCAAATTATTTTATGAAGATGAAAATTCATCATTGCTTGCCCTCTCATAATCGCACTAAAAAATTGGAACTGTGTTCAAGCCAGTAATAAGGTGCGCTACATTCCATTAACACACCCATCACCCAAGTAGCGATTGAATAGCTTTTTATGTAAAAATAAATATCAGGTATTTAAATCACACAATGCAACCACGATGGAAAAATTAAAACGTTTGTTGTTAATGACTCTTGATGAACTTACAGAATACAGCACGGATGCCCGTAAAATTGAAAAACTACGGCGGAAGATTTGTTTATCTGTACCAATGGCAGAACAGCGAGAGGTAAAAGAAGCATTATTAGCTCAAATGCCCTTAAAGGGTGAACTAAATAAAATTATTGAAGAGCAGCGGCAAACAGTAGCTTTACCGTTTTGGGGAATCGCTGGCTTGGGCTTATTACTGGGAATTTCACTAAATCAACCCATTGGCTTGTTGGCTGCTATCGGTGGTACTTTTGCTGCGATCAAAATTCAGAAATTAGGTTGGGAAATGCAAGCCAAGCGTCTCTTACTGCAAACACTTGAAGATATCGAATTTCGTGCCAACCAACCAAAGTAAAACCAATGTTACCATAACCAGGGCTTACGCAACTGGCACATTACGATTAAGCAGATTCCTAACTACGAGTATTAAATCTTTTTGCCATAAATGTAAACAAACATAGACAATTATTACCATTTATAAAATCAAGCATAATTTGCTTTCTAACTATTTTTGAATTTGAAAGAACGCAGCAAACAGACAATTCCCATAGCTAATAACCATATCTGAAAGACACTTACTGAGACTGCTATAAAAGAGCCAGTATCTATACCGAATAATTCCACTAACTGAGTTGTCAACAGCATACTAGAAATGAATCCGGACATACCAAGCCAGCGCGGTAGAATTCTAGTTTTGAGAATTGTAAGGGAAACAATGATTAGCCATAATGTTGTAAATAAGCTCACTCCTAAGACTTCACCAATAGAGCCTCCATATTGATTAAGAGCTTGATAAACTACGTCTATAGCAGTTCGGGTTGTTTCTGAGGTTGAAGGCTGCACGTAAATTTTTGCCATCAGAGGCATGGGAGCAAGCCATCGTATAATGCCTAAAGTACGGCAAATCATTGAAGCAATACCAAATCCAACTGCCAAATTCAGATAAGGATTGTTATTACTTTTGCTTTTAAGGATTTGGATAGTCAGCAGTGAAATCGGATAAAACAATACTGAATAGATTAGGTAAGTGAAATAACCGATGAAAACTGGTTGAGATTGTTCTACTAATAAGGGTAAAACTTTACTGGCAGGTTGACTTAAACTAGCGGGCCAATCTATTGCTTGACCAAGAACAATTATTGGTATAAACAAAAGTAGGCTTTCAATAATTAACAAAAGTGCGGTAATACGGTACATAGATGGAGAAGTAGACATAAAATTCATTCTTGATGATATGTAAAAGAGAACAGAGAACGTGAGGAAAAGATTAATATAGTGTTCCCATAAACCTTTAAAATTAGATTGTTTTTACCTGCATAATTTTTTTGAGTATGTAGGATGAAAAGATTGAGAAGCTAATTATTACTAAACTAAATATGTAACGGTCGCCAATACTTTGCATCACGAAGGAAGAAAGTATTGGTCCTGCGGTACATCCAAAACTATAAGTACCCATAAATATAGAAGTACCTGTAGAAAGTTGATGTTGAGAAATGCTTTCACCAATTAATGCGATTGCTAAAGGTAGAATGGGAGAAAATCCTGCCCCTACAGTAAATGCAAATATATTAGTAGCAGTAATATTGTAACTAAACGAAAGAAATATAAATGAAAAGAGTACAATACAAGCAGCAAAAAATAGGGTTTTTAATCGACCATGTTTGTCTCCAATATAAGCAATTGGAACGGTAGAAATCAAACCACCAACTATAAAAATAGCCAAAGTAGCACCAATTTTATCTACACTATAATTTTGTTTTAACAAAAATACTGGATATAAGCTTACTAAAGTAGATTCAGCGAAACCATAGGCAAATGCACCAACTAGAGGAAGTTTAAGTTTGCTGAGAATTTTGGTGTGAGTAGATGTTTGAAAACTAATACTTTTTTGAGGTAAACCAATCCAAACTACAATTACTCCACTCAGAATTACAAGACTACCAAAG
This sequence comes from Plectonema cf. radiosum LEGE 06105, assembly GCF_015207665.1. Taxonomy (GTDB): domain Bacteria; phylum Cyanobacteriota; class Cyanobacteriia; order Cyanobacteriales; family Nostocaceae; genus Rivularia; species Rivularia radiosa_A. The sequence goes on along the minus strand of NZ_JADEWL010000072.1, from coordinate 17,043 downwards.
TAGAAAGAAAGTTGTGGGGAAATTTGGTAGAGTGAAGAACCGAAAAGAGGTCCAACACCAAAGCCCAAAGTTAAAGCTAGAGCATTAATTCCGTTAACCATTGCTCTATTACCTTCGTGAGACAAATAATTCAATGCGGTTTGTCCACTAACTAAATACAAACAGCAAGCTATACCCATAAAAATACGGATTAAAAACCATAATGGTAGTTGTGTTGTCATGGGAAATAGAGATGCAGAAACTGCCATTAATACGAAGCCAAATATCATTGTTTTAGCCAGTCCAAATCTACGTAATATTTTGGGAACGAAGGGAGTTACTAGGGCTATAACAAGAAAATAGACGGTAGAATTTGCTCCTATATAGATTTCATTGACTTGATTTTGAGCCATTAATGTTGAAATAAAAGGATTAAAAAATCCTAATGAAATACCTGTTAAAAACGCAATTATGTATAAGGCTAATAACCCGTCGGAGAATATTGAATTGGATTTTTTTTGTTTAGATAGTTTCATTGATTTAGGGAGTAGTTATCAGATAGAATTTACTATTTTTTGATGTGTTATAGATATAAAAATCAAATTTTTTCTGTTTTTAATCTATAAAAAGAGAGTTATGCTATTTGCTTGTTACTATAATTAATCGGTAAGTTTACTGCTAAAATATTATCGGAAATTGTTTGAGATAATGATTGTAGAAAAGATGATTGAGGATGATGTAAGAAAAAATGGTCTCCTGGAAATATTTCCAATTTGAAAATATCATTAGTATTAACACACCAATATTCTAAGTTATTCATACTAATTGCTTTATCTTGTAAGCCTCCAAATACAGTTATTGGACAATCAAGTGGTTTTTCAAGCCCATACATATATGTTTCAATCATTGTAAAATCTGCCCGCAAACAAGGTAGAAACATTTGCATTAATTCCTTGTTATTCAAAATTGATTGAGGTATGGCATTATAACGATTTTGCAGTTCTGCGATAAATTCGGTTTCTGCTAATTTATGAATAAAAGGTTTCTTGATGGGGCTATGAGGAGCAGGACAAGCAGCAACAAATAAATGAGTTGGAATCAGATGATTTTCACGACGTAGTTGACGGGTAATTTCAAAGGCAAGGGTTGCACCCATACTATGACCAAAAAAGGCAAATGGTTTATTTAAATAAGGTTTAATTTCTGATGTGATTGTTTTGATAAGTGACAATAAATTAGTAAAAAGTGGTTCTTCTATTCGATAACTTCTTCCGGGAAGTTGAATCAAGTTAATCTCTATTTCTTCTGGTAAATATTTATGCCATTTACTATATGGTGAAGTTGTACCTCCCGCACAGGGAAAGCAGAATAATTTGAGAGTAGCTCGCGGATTTGGTTTAGGACAGCTAATCCAAGAAGTCAATTTATGTTGCGTTTTCATATTTTTTATATGGGGAATTTGGCAATATTTTTCTCATAGATGTTTACTTGGTTAATTGAATTTTTGAGGCATTTGCATTTAATTCAATTAATCAACTACATTAATCAGGTTAAACGATACAAAATATACTTTCAATGGAAAATGTTTCGATAAAATAGCATATTCGTTTGACATGAATTTATATCTTGAACCATTCTCAATAAGACCAAAAAACGGGGTTTCTAAATGGAAAATCAAGGCTTTTAGCCTCAGATATTTGCGAAAAATCCGGTTTTTAGTTCAGGTGCAAGATGTGTGTTAATCCAATAAGTACCTGTGCCTTCATTAATTAGACATTTCTTTTAGTCAGGGAATAGTGAATAGGGAACAGTAATATAACTTATTAGTAATTATATAAATAATACGGGCTTAAGTACTTATTAATAACAGTAAAACCCGTCGCAGCGACAGGTTTGTGTTAATTACCAATTTAGTAATAGTGTTATTTTTTTCTCTTTCTCTGCAATACCTAGCTAGATTAGATGTCGTTTAAACATGGCACTTGCTCCAGTTACACCTAAACCAATCAATGTCACTAGAGTACTTGGTTCTGGAACAGATTTAGAAACTGTAAACGAACCATTTACTGTGATTTGAGTTGGTTCAGGAACATTTGGCTCTAAATCAATCACAACAGTTCCTCCAAGGGATAGACTTCCCTGAGCATCACTGAACCTTCCCTCTCCTCCAAGAATATTAACTGTACCAGTCAGAGTTTCAATACCAGTTTCAAAGTTTACTAATCCAGTAGAATCAACCGAAGCAAATATTTTGTCATCACCATTTCCCTGCAATACAAAGGAACCGTTTGGTCTGTCAACACCAAATATATTTGGATTTGTGTTTAAGATGGCTTCACCTGTAGTAGGGTCAACTTGGCTGTATAGTAAAGCGTTTAATTGATTCAAACCCAATGAAGCATCATCACTCTCACCTTCATAAGAAATTTCGGCAATATCGGGTGGTATAAGAGACCTAAGACTAATTCCATCGAAGGTTGCGCTGTAATCAAAAGTTGTTTGGGCTGTTACTGGAGTTAAACTTGCTCCTACACCTAGTATTGAAACAGCTATCGGAACGAACCAGGATATTTTTGATACCATTTTTCTACGTATTTGTATATAGTCAAGAAAAATCACTTTCATCCGTATCTTTATCATGATTGTTTTGAAGATAGCAATATTATTGATTCTTTTTGTTACAAATTAAAGATAATGTAAAGGACTACTTTTTGATAGTGAAAAATTTAGGTTGATGAACTAAGCAACAATGAACGGAGATTTTGGGGCTTTAAATTCATAATTTATTCAATTTTTTACTACTAAAGTTGATTGTATTTTTTGCTACTAATAAAATAGATAAACCCCCCATGATACAAGCTATCATGAGGGTTATCTTCAGATTTATCTATTTACTGTGCTACCGTTGTTTGCGTAAGATATGGCTGCAAGCATACTTTGCAATAATTCTAAGTAGCGATCGCCAAGTTGACGAATGGTTGCTTGGTTATGGAAGTTCTGCGAGTATTCTATTTCTAGATTGAATTGTCCATTGGTAAAAGAGAAGAAGAATTCGACTAGTGTTGTACGTTTTTGCTGGGGTGCTGATAAGCGTTTGTCTGTGTCTGTTTCGGTAAACTCGAAGTTTTGGTATGTGGGAGCGGTACGATTTCCTAAGTAGTTGGCTCTAATTGGTGTCAGATTATTATCGGGATAGATATGATTGGGTAGTTGTGGTGATATCCAGTCGAAGGTAACACCATTCATGGGTAGTTGGTCGAATTTTGTTGTTATTTGCTCAAGGATTAGTTGCCAATTATCTTGATTTTCGATGTTGATACCTACAGGGAAGTTAATCGCAAAGTTACCAACACTGTTAAAGAATGTTTGTTGGTTGTCTATGGTTCTACCGTGGCTGCGATGGCTAATTACTACCCAAGATTGTCGGCTCCACTCTGCGGTTAGTCGATAGAGTACCCCCAGTAGGAGGGTGTATACGCTGCAACTATAGTATTTTTTGGCGGACCGTAACAAGGTGCTGGTTTTTGCTGCATTAAAAACGAATTTTTCTATCGCTGCTGTGGCTTCGGTATTAGCTCCTTTTTGATAATCCCAGGGTATTATTAGACTATAGTCTGCTGAAGGAAATTGCGATTTCCAGTATTCTGCATGAGTTGCAAATATTCCTTGTTCTTCTTGCTCTTGCAGTACTTTGACATAATCAGCATAGGATGTAGCTGGTTTATTCTGGGGATTTTGGTTTCCCAAAAGTTGGGTGTAAGTTGTCCATAGTTCGTGGAAGATGACTCTATTACTGAGCAAGTCCCCAATCATATGATGTCCCACAAAAGATATGTCATAGCAGGATTCATCAACTTTAACAACAATTATTTTTAATAGTGGGTATTGGTTAAGTTGGAATTTTTGACCGATTTGTTGAATTAATTCCCAAATTTCTTGATCTCGTTGTTCTGTAGTTAAATGGCTGGCATCGTAAAATTCAGTACATTGATTTGATTCGGGAGTAAGTATTTTTTGCGTCCATTGTTCGTTTTCGCAGATGAATACGGTACGTAAAGCAGAATGACGTTCGATTAATAGATTTACTGCTTGGTTGAAAGTTTCTGCATCCAAGGGTTGATGGAACAGAAAACGTGTATAACCATTCCATTGATAGGGAGGCTCGAAATATTCTAATAACCAGCGTTGTGCGGAACCTAGAGGTAGATTTTGATTTAAGGGCGATTGTGCTTCTATTGCCTGTTCCCTGTTCCCTGCTGCCTTTTTATCAGCTTTGAGAGATTTACGGTCTAGTTTACCATTGTGGGTTTTGGGCAAACTCGACAACCATTCCCAACGCTGAGGAATCATGTAATCAGGTACTCGTTGAGCTAAGTATTGTTTGATTGTTTGCTGGTCTGCTTGATTACCTACTAAGTAAGCAACTAATCTTTTTTGTCCGCTTTCGTAATCGATGGCTAAGACTGCGGCTTCTTTAACTAATGGGTGAGTATTGAGAATACTTTCTATTTCCCCTAATTCAATGCGGAAACCACGTATTTTTACTTGATTATCAATGCGTCCGTGGTAATCAATATTTCCATCAGGATATTGGATTGCTAAGTCACCAGTTCTGTAGATGAAGTCACCCGGAATTTCTTCGGGAAAGGGATTGGGACAGAATGATGCAGCTGTACGTTCTTCATCTTTGAGATACCCTTTAGCTAGCTGTATTCCACCAAGCCATAATTCTCCAATTTCTCCCGGTGTTACTGGCTGCATTTGTGCGTCGAGTATTTTGACGTAGACGTTATCAATTGCTTTACCGATGGGAATACTATTTTGATCTTCACCGGGACGTTGAGAGATAATATGAGCGGTTACGTCTATGGAAGCTTCTGTAGGTCCGTACAAGTTGGCAAGTCCGGTTTTCATCCCATGTTTGTCAATCCAGTTGCGAATAAAGTTAACTGGTAATGCTTCACCGCTAAAGATTAACCAGCGTAAGTCGGGAAAACTCCAGGTTTCATCTTCTAAGGCGTTACAGAATTCCCCAAATAAGGAGGGAACGAAGTGCATGATATTGATGCGGTTGTCTTTCAGCCATTGTGCTAGCAACCAGGGATTTTTGACTGTTTTGGTTCCTATTGAGCAAACTGTGGAACCATACATCAGGGGCCAGAAGATTTCCCATACTGAAATATCAAAACAGCAAGAGGTTTTTTGTGCTACTCTGTCTCCTGGTTGTAATTGGAATGTTTTCTGCATCCACACCAAACGATTCATGTAACCCCGGTGATTGAGCATAACTCCTTTGGGTTTACCCGTGGAACCGGAGGTATACAATACTGTCATTAAATCGTCGGGAGTATTGACGCAAGCTGGTTTGCTATCAGAATAATTTGACCAAGTTTGCTTGTTTATTTGAGCGATTTTGTTCTCATACTCGGTGCTATGTCCGTTGTCTAAGAACATTAGAGTTTCTAAGGATAATTGTTGCAGGGAACATTCTGCTAATTTTTCAGTTAAGCTATTTTGGCTAAGTAAAATCTTAATTTGGGCGTGTTCGAGGATGTAGTTGATTCTTTCTTGGGGATACATTGGATCTAAGGGAACGTAGGCTCCACCAGCTTTGAGGATACCTAAAATTCCCACAAACATCAACGGACCTCGTAGAGTCATGATTCCGACAAATACACCCGGAGCAACTCCCACAGAACGTAAATAATTAGCAACTTGGTTGGATTGTAAATCTAATTCTTGGTAAGTGATTTGAGCTTCCCCATCGGTAACTGCGATCGCGTTGGGGGTGCGTCGGGCTTGTGCGATAATTTCTAAGTAAGGCATCTCTACTGATTTGGGGCTTTCTAATAGAGATTGTCGATTGCTCAGAACCACAGCCATTTCTCTGAGAGTTCTACAGTTAAGTAAAGCTTGACGGTTAACTTTACCTAATTTTTTTTCTAGCTTAGTAATAATACGGATAATTTCTAAGGAATCAACACCCAATTCCGATTCCATATCTTTATCCATATCGCACTCATTGATGGAATTATGGCTAACTTGGGCTACTATTTCTTGGAGTGTCGATTTAACATCACCATCTGTTGATGTTTGTGTTAGTTGCTTCCTTACCTGTTGTGATGGAGTTTGGAGCGCAATCAATGCTTCGATTTGAGCGATGTATTCTTCCATGAGTTGATCTACAACTGCCAAAGGGAAGAAATCGCTGTCGTAACTGGCTTGGAATTGCAAACAATCGTCGAATATTTCCTGTAAAATGTCGATGGTTCCGGGAGCGTTGATTCCACCAGCCCGATAATCGATGACTTCTAAATTTCCATATTGCTTTGCAATTTGAGTTTGTCCGGTAAAGGGACAGTACAAATTAGATTTTAATACCTGACGATACATCGGTAACATCCGAGTTGGTATTTGACCATTTTCTAAAACGATATTATCTCGGAAAGCTATTCCCATTTGACGAGTTTGAGTGCGATCGCAATTATTAACGATTCCCTGCTGTACTTTCTGATGAATTCGATTTAACAAAACTTCCCAGTCTTCGGTGAGGGATGGTAATTCAATATCAATGGATAAGTTCTGAGCGAAACTACTGACTATGTTTGTAGCATCTACTTCTGGATAAAATCGACCGCTGGTAGGTACTTGTAGAAGAATAGATTTGTGATTGGACTGTTCTAATTTGGCAATTGTTCGCACAAAAGCAGCTAAGAGCAGCGAGTTTAGGGGTAATCGCCATTCACGGGTTTGAGAAATCAATGCGGCAGTGGTAGCATGACTCAGAGCATAGCGACGGTTGTGAAATACGGGGCAACCCGATGTAATCTTTTTCTTTGCAGGATTCCATAAGTAAGAATCCGTACCTTGACGGTTGGTGTATTCTACAAGGGCTTTTTCTGATTCCGTATCTTGCCAAGCATTAATGGATTGTACCATTTGCTGATATTCTGCAACTGTTGTAGCTGGGGGTAGGTTTGGTTGTTCGTTGTTAACATGAGCGCGGTAAATTTCCATAAATTCGCGCAATATTGTATGACATCCCAAAGCATCAGAAATTAAATGTTCGTTGGCTAAAATGAGTTGGTAAAGGGAATCTTGGAGACGAAAGACAAAGAATCGATGTAGGGGAAATTGAGTGATTTGCCATTCATAATTTAAACAGCGATGTAGTTCATCGTTAATAGCTTGTTCTTGAGCTTTACTATCTAAATGTCTGATATCGGTAACGGGAATTTCTGGGGGATTGGGATTATTCAAAACTTCAATTTCATAGTCTTTGAATCGAGTTGCATCAAGAGGGATAATAAAGCGAGAACGTAGCATAGGATGGCGATTTAATAAGTCTTTCCAGGTTTGCCAAGCAATGTTATTATCAAAATCTCCCCGTAGACGTAGAGTAGAAAATAAACTGATGGAGTTTACAACCCAATGACCTAGTAAGTGGAAATATTGACCGTGGATAATTTCAACTTTTTCTGTTTTTGGTTGTTGAGTAGATAAACAAGTTTCGGTAGCTGTGACAACTTCTGCTAATGTTTGTAATTGAATTAATTTTTGTAAGGGCAATACTTCCATAAATAATGATTGTTGTGATTCCGGGATAATTTGAATTAATCCGTTGAGAAATTCCATGATTTTGATAGAATCTAATCCTAAGTCCCCTTCTAAATACATATCTGGTTCTAAGTCTTCGATATCGTGTCCAGTAATTTGAGAAACGACGGAGAAGATTTGTTGTTGTAAAGTTGTGGTAGTCATGATGATTTGTTGAGATTTTTATAATTGGTTTACTTTGAAGTTTCTAATCAACACTTGTGTGTTTGTGATTCGAGATTACAGATTAAAAAACCGCAGAGACGTAGAGAAGGCAGAGCATGGAAGGTTGGAGGAGAGATTTGGGGTTTAAGAATTATTGATTGGTAGTAAAGAATGAGGATGTTTTTTATTTAGAACTTAATTCTTTACTATTCTCTACTTCCTACTCCCTGCTCCCCATTCTTTATATCAAGAGGTTATTTACCAAGTTTTTCCAATTCTTCAGATAACGCTAAGTAAGTTTGTTGACGTTGTTCTGCTGAAAGTGGGGTTGGTTTTTCGATTGGTAAAAGTTTGCTGTTGTTTGGTTGAGGATTGAAATCTTCTGCTAATTTCGCACGACTTGAATTACGTTGTTCTGGTGAAAGTTTTGGTAGTTTTTCGATTGGTAATAGTGTGGAAATTGTTTCTTGTTCAACTTGAGTTGTTACTACTTCTACTCTGTAGTCTTTCTCTTGGAAAGGATAGGTGGGTAGTACTACTCGACGCAGGTTTTCTGGGAATAATTTCTTGCTATTAAATTGAACTCCCGCTACATACATTTTTGCTAGAGTTGTGAATAAACTGTTTGCAATTGATTGCTGTTTATCAGGATTTATCCAAGTTCCGTTAGCATCTAAAGAGGTGATTTGCTGTTGTAAGGATAAGTTGTTATCTAAGTGCAAATATACTCCTTGTTTACCAATTACTTGTTTGATGTTTTCTGCGTTCAAAGAGCGAGCATTTTGGATGCAGTTGAGTAATTGGTTTCCATCAATTTTTTGCTGCTGTCTAAAGATTCCTTCGGATGTAACTAAGGGACAAGTCCAAGTTGATGCTAATTGCTGTGGGGTAATAGATGGTTTTACTTGCGAATCTAACAGCTTGATTGCTTGTTCTAATGTTAGTATTCCAGTTAAACAAGCTCCAACAATGATACCCGTTTTTTCTCCTAATAAAATAGTAGGTTGAAGCTCTAAAGATTGCAACCACCGCCCCCAAGCATACTGCACTACAAAGATATATGCTTTGGTACTTAAATTTGATATTTCACAACCCCAATATTGTTCGCAATCGCTACAAGCTCGGTTAAATTCCCCAAAGTTTGTTCTTAATATTTCTACTTCTTGGGGAGTTATAGAAATATTGTCATCAAATATTAGATGTATTGGGATTTTCCGTTGGGGATTGGCTTTACCTGTATGTATTTCCGATGTTGTTTGATTGTTGGTAATAGCATCTAGGTTATCGAGCAGATTTTGACGATTCTTAACCAAAATTGCTGCTTTTAATGCTTGTTCCTTTTGAGCATTATTTTGAGTGAAGCATATTTGGCTAATTCCTTGTTCTGGATATTTGATAATATGCTCGTGTAATTGTGCTGCTACTTTTTGCAATGCTTCTTGATTGCGAGCGGTTAAGAATAAGAGTTGAGGAGAATCAGTTTTTTCCTCTGGTTTAACAACCGATGTTGTAGTTAAAGGAGATTCTTCCAAAATCACATGACAATTAGTACCACCAAATCCAAATCCGTTGATTCCCGCACGCATAGGATTTCCATTTCTCACCCATTGTTTGCTACCATCACCGACCACATAAAATGGGGTGTTATCAAAGTTAATATGAGGATTGGGTTCGCTGAAACCAAGGGTTTGGGGTATTTCACCATGCTGCATAGCAAGTACCACTTTTATTAAGCTGACAATTCCAGAAGCCGAAAGTAAATGACCGATAGAAGATTTAACTGAACCGATGCCACAGAAACCTTTTTTCTCAGTAAAACTACTGAATGCCTTAGTCATCCCTTCGACTTCTATCGGGTCTCCTAAAAGTGTACCCGTACCGTGAGTTTCGATATAAGAAATAGTTTCGGGGTTTATACCACAGTTGAGATATGCTTGACGAATGGCTTCCGCTTGTCCTTTGGGATTAGGAGCGGTGATACCTTGCGAATGTCCGTCGTTATTAATTGCGGAACCTTTAATTACAGCATGAATAATATCCCCATCAGAAACAGCTTGTTTCAAAGGTTTGACAATCAAGACACCAGCACCTTCTCCTAAAAGTAAACCGTTAGCACGTTTATCAAAAGGATAACAAGTTCCTGTCGGTGAAAGAGCTTGAGCTTTTCTGAGGAAAGTAAAAGGACTAGGGCTAAGATTGAAATTCACCCCACCAACGATCGCCATTTTACTTTCACCACGACGGATACTTTCACAAGCAATGTGCAAAGCTACCAGAGAAGAAGAACAAGCAGTCACAACAGCCATACTCGGACCTTTTAAATCCAAACAGTGACTAACTCTAGCTGCAAGTTCGTTGACTTCATTACCAGCAGAAGATTCTGGTAAGATTTCACTGGGTTGCAATACCTGGGAAAGAGTATCGAGTAAATTTTGGCGATCGCCATTGTTTAAATTTTCAAACCAAGTACTATCACCGAAACGCTGACTTAAAGCTTCATAGTACTGAGAATTGCCAAAATGTTCTATGTAAGTATTTTGTCCGCAACCAACAAATACCCCGATATTTTTAGTCCGATATTTGCCACCATAACCAGCTTGTTGCAAAGCTTGCATCGCTAATTGCAAGAATACTCGTTGTTGGGGGTCTATTGCGACGGCTTCTTTGGGAGAAATACCAAAATACATCGGATCGAAACCAAAGGGATTATCAACAAAACAGCCCCGTTTAGAAACTTGTGTGGATTGAGGACTATTTTCCGAAAAATAATGTTGATTAAACCATCGATCTTCAGGTACATCACGAACAGCAGAACGTCCTTCACTTAGTAAATCCCAGTATTCCTGCAAATTATTCGCACCAGGAATCTTACAAGCCATACCGATAATAGCAATATCATCCTCCCTCAGATCATCTTCTAAAACCTTCTGCTCCTCGACATCTCTTTCCTCAGCGCTCTCCGCGTCTCTGCGGTTAATTTCCTCTTCTTCAACTTCCGAAACACCAACAAAATCATACCCAAACATCTCTTCGAGATAACCGATCAAATCATCTGGTGTTTGATATTCAAACATCAAAGTAGGAAGTAACTCAAATTCCAAAGCCTTACCCAGACTTTGTATAACTTCTACAGTACCCACCGAATCCAAACCCAACTCCGTAAACGTTTGATACCCTTCCACTTCCGCAGCAGAAATCGCCAAATGTTGACTTAATACTTCTCCCACCAAATCGCGGATATTGAAAGTTTTTGTTGGTTTGGTTTTCTGTTCCTTAATCGGAATAGTTGATTCAATCAAATCAATAATATGAATCACAGAAGAACCATTCAAACCCAAAGCAGTAATAAAAGCATTCGCTGCTGGTTCGGGTTCCAAGGGATTAAGACCTTTTGATTTAACCATCAATAAAGTTGAATCACCCATCAAAGCACCCATTCCTCGATTGCTCCACAAAGAGTAATTGAGAGCTAAGGAACGTCCCGAAGCACCAGATTGATTGCGGTAAACTACATAATTATCCAGGAAAGTATTTGCAGCAGCATAATCAGCCATACCAGTTCCCCATTCGGCTTTAGAAGCGGAAACTGAAGATAAGACCACAAAATATTTTAATGGTTCGTTACGGGTTACTTGATCTAAGATAATAGTCCCTTGAACCTTGGGTGCTAATACTTGAGAAATTATCTGATCTGACTTTTGCAACAGTTTAAATGTGGTATTGTCAGCAACACCTGCTGCATGAATCACACCATCTAAATTACCAAAGCGTGATTTAATGGTTTTGACTAAATCTTCCATAGCCAAACTATCAGTCACATCCACAGCTTGGTACATTACCGTTGCTCCCAAACTTTCTAATTGTTGAATTGTTTGGATGCGTTTGATGGTTCCAGCAGCAAGATTACCAGATTCCCATTCTTCTTTCGGTGGTAGAGGTTTTCTTCCCGTCAGCACCAAATTAATCTTTGCTTGAGCAGCCAAAACTAAGGCAATTTCCGTTCCCACACCACTAGTACCACCTGTAATTAACCAAGTATCACCTTGGGATAGGGAAACTTGATGATTATTTGTAGGTAGCTTAATTCTTTCTAAACTGCGAGTAAATCTTTGTTGATTGCGGATAGCAACAATACCTTCCCCTGTCGCTTCTATGGGGATTTCTTGGTAGATAATATCGGCAAGTTCTTGGGGTAAAGTCTCTGGAGTTACGTCTACTACTTTGGTTTGAATCTCAGGATTTTCCTCTGCTAAAACCCGAATCAAAGTACCAGTCATTGATTGATGTACGTTTTGTAAGCTATCGGATGCAGATGTAACGTAAGCACCTTGAGTTACCAATAGTAGATTCAGTTTATGGTTGGGATATTGTTGATTCAAAGCTTGTGTTAACCACTGGAGGCTCCAAAAGCTTTGATTTAAAGTATTATCTTCAAGTAGTAATTCTTCTACCGAAACCTGCTTTTGATTGTAATTCCACAGATGAACAACTGTTAATAGATTAAAACCATCAGCTTTAATAATTTCAATCAGTTTTGCGTAATCTTGAGAAGCTGCGGGATTAATAGTAAACTGTCTATCTCCTTGCTTGGTAAAAATTTCACCGGGAGTAATAAAATATGCCGTATATTTACTGCTAAACTGCTCGTAAAATCTTTCTCCCAAATTATTATTCTGGAAAAATAGAATCGCTCCCGTTGTTGTTTTTGTCGGTTCGCCCAAGCTTTCCCGATTCCACTGCCAATTATAAAACCATTCTGGATTTGTGAGTTGTGAGTTAGTGGGTGAGAAATTAACTTGTGGTTTATCAACCCAATATCTTTGACGCTGAAACGGATAAGTTGGTAATACAACCCGTTGACGCTGATAATCTTGGTCAAAAGCCAACCAATCGATTGTTGTTCCTCGGACGTATAATTCACCTACTGTCGCGAGTAATTGCGTCCAATCATCATTACCTTTTTTTAAAGAAGATAACCAAGTCGCGGTATTTTCTGGTAAACATTTTTTACCCATTCCTAACAGCGTGGAACTCGGTCCTACTTCCAAAAAGATATCATATCTCCGCTTATCTAAAGTTTCCATTCCCGCCAAAAATTTTACCGTACCTCGCAGATGCTTTCTCCAGTAAACAGCATCTGGTATCTCTCCCGCTTCTAATACTTCTCCGGTGACATTGGAAACAAAAGGAATGCGCGGTTTTTTAAATTCTACTCCACTTGCGGCTTGCTCGAATTCATCGAGTATGGTTGTCATTAATGGAGAATGGAAAGCGTGAGAAACTTGTAAAGCTTGAGCGTTGATTCCCTGGGATTTTAATTGTTCGAGTATTTTGTTAACGGTTTCTGTAACTCCAGAAATTACAACATTATTAGCTCCGTTAACGCAAGCAATAGATACTTTATCCGCATGAGGTTGTAATAGAGGTGTTATCTGAGCTTCTGGAGCAAAAACCACAGCCATCATCCCATCTTGCGGTAGTGACTGAATAAGCCTTCCCCGTTCCGCAATTAATTTTAATCCATCTTCTAAACTAAATACTCCAGCGACACAAGCAGCGACATATTCACCAACACTATGACCCATAACTGCATCCGGAACAATACCCCAGGATTTCCACAACTCTGCTAAAGCGTATTCTATAGCGAACAGTGCCGGTTGAGTATAAGCAGTTTCGTGCAATAACTCTAGGGCGTTAGATTCTGGATAAAGTACCGATAATAAAGGTTGTTGCAGATAAGGACGTAAAATCTCGTCGCATCTATCTAATGTTTTACGGAAAGTCGGTTGAGTTTCGTAAAGTTGACGAGCCATTCCCACATACTGAGAACCTTGTCCCGTAAATAGAAAGACGATTTTATTCTGGTTGTTTTCTGCTACTCCTTTAATTAATTTATTAGTAGAATCACTGAGGGATAAAACCCGTAATTTTTCGCCCAAAACCGTTGTCGATTCAGCAACTATAGCCAATCGGTGTTTCAAGTGCGATCGCCCTGTATTGGCTGTAAAACAAATATCTGTGAGAGATAATCCTGGATGGGATTTTAAGAATGTTTGATAATCTTGGGTAAGAGCAACCAGGGCTGGTTCTGTTTTCGCTGATAAACATAATAAATGTAGGGGACGTTCAATATCCGACTGTAAAGATTCTACTTGTGGTGCTTCTTCTACAATTAAATGAACGTTGGTACCGCTAATTCCAAAAGAACTTACACCAGCCAATCTTTTTGCTTCACAATCCCATTTTGTAGGAGCGGTGGGAACCTTAACCGGAAGTTTATCCCAAGCAATGTGAGAACTGGGTTGCTTTAAATGTAAATTACCGGGAATCTCCTTGTTTTGCAAAGCCAGGATTACCTTGATTAAACTTGCAACCCCAGCAGCAGATTCTAAATGACCAACTTGAGTTTTTACCGAACCAATATACAAAGGTGATTCCAAAGAACGATTTTCGCAGAAAACCGAACCTAAAGCTCTGACTTCAATTGGATCTCCCAAAGCAGTTCCGGTTCCGTGAGTTTCTACATAACTAACTTGATGGGGTTCTACGCGAGCATTTTTCAACGCTTCCTTAATTAAGGCTTCCTGAGCCAATCCGTTGGGAACAGTTAAACCGCTGCTAGCACCATCATGATTAACAGCAGAACCCCGAACCATAGCCAAGATGCGATCGCCGTTGGCAATTGCATCCGACAATCGTTTGAGAACAACAATCCCGCAACCTTCACCCCTACCGTAACCATCAGCAGCAGCATCAAAGGTTTTACAGCGTCCGTCGGGAGCCAATGCTCGCATTTTACTTAAACCGATGGAAGCCTCTGGAGATAAAATGAGATTAACCCCACCAGCTAAAGCCATGTTACATTCCCCAGAACGCAGACTTTGACTAGCTAAATGCACCGCTAATAAAGCAGAAGAACAAGCGGTATCGAGCTGCATCACAGGTCCTTGTAAACCTAAAAAATGAGCTATCCGACCCACCGCCACACTGCGGGCATTACCTAAACTGCTGTAACCATCAATACGGTTATGGTCGCCAGAATAAAGATTAAATCGGGAATAATCATCCATAAACAATCCCATAAACACCCCGGTTTGAGAACCGTGTAGTTGTTGTGGAGATTGTCCCCCATATTCCAAAGCTTCCCAAGCAGCTTCAAGCAACAGACGCTGTTGGGGGTCCATACTCGCAGCTTCTTTCGCAGAAATCCCAAAGAAATGGGGGTCAAATTGGTCTACATTTTCAATAAACCCGCCATTACGGGTATACATTTTACCGGAAAGATTCAGATTGGAACTATAATATTCATCAATATTCCATCTATCTTGAGGAACTTCTGTAATTGCATCCACCCCATCGCGTAATAGTTGCCAAAATTGTGCGGGAGAATTGGCTCCTCCGGGAAACCTGCAACTCATACCAACAATAGCGATTGGTTCAGTTTTCGAGTTTTCCGCCGCATCAAGCTTGATACGCATTTCTTTTAAAGCGATAGCAGCACGTTGCAAGGGAGATAATTTACTTCTATCTGTGGTATTGTTTTTCATCATCAAAACTTTTTATTAGGCGTTGGGAATTATTGTTTTGTTTAACTACATTCGGACGAAATTAGAGTAAATTAATCAGCTACATTAATCAGGTTAAGTGATGCTAAATATAGTTTCAATGGAAAAAAGTTCGGTAAATTAGTATATTTGTTGGATCGTCCATTAATGATAGTTAAGTACTTAGGCGAAAATATTTACATCCTTGTCCGCAGCGAGGAACGTTAGCTTCGCATTTAATAGCTAAAGTGTTATCCGGAACAATATTGCTTTGAGCAAAACCCGATTCTATTGATGTGACGCTGACACTCAAAAATCCTAGTAATATTTTTATTGAAAATTTCCATAAGCTAAGCTGTTAAGCGCCTAAATTAGATAGACAAAGCGGGCAGGCTTGCCCTCGAACCCTTCACTTCGTTCAAGGGTAAACTCCGTGAAGGGATGCCCAAAGTCTACCGATATCCGGCGGTTTAAACCGCGACTACATGAACAAAGTCTACCGATATCCGGCGGTTTAAACCGCGACTACATGAACAAAGTCTACCGATATCCGGCGGTTTAAACCGCGACTACACAAACAAAGTCCACCTGCGTGGACTAATTTGAAACCCGTGCAGACGGGTTTCGTTTGTGTAGCCGCGACTTCTAGTCGCCAGGTAAAAATAAATTAAACATTCAAAACACCCTCTTAGAGGGTAGCCCCCGGATTTATCCGTGGATGCCCCTGACGGGGCGGCAATGTTGAAGCACCATTATTTTATTTATGGGGAACCCTAATTACGAATTACGAATTATATTCACCTGCTACACTCCCGACTAAGTATACGTTGCCCATTTTCCAAACGATAAACCCCTGATGGTTCAACAATGGGGTCTCCAATTTTCCAGCGACGACGCGGCTTTTCAGATATACTATTTGTTACAGACTGCACTCCAACGGTAGAGTAGACAGAAGGTACTGCATCACCGGGACGATAGGGGAAACCTTGACTACCAGATGCACCACGAGTAATAGTTTGTAATTGAGCGCTATCTCGTAGTGTCAGGTTAGCAGCATTAATCTCAATATTTCCCTCATCACCCACACCACCTGCTTGCACCGTGCTGAAAATATTAGCATCTGTAAGGGAAACAGTATCATTAGCTGTTACCGTCACACTCCCCGCTTTTCCTTTTCCGAATGTTGAGGCAGTAAGTTCAGCACCTTCTGTTAAGTTGAAGGAACCGGCATCAACGGTAATATTTCCCCCATTACCCACACCACCTGCTTGCACCCTGCTGAAAATATTAGCATCTGTAAGGGAAACAGTATCTTTGGCTTTCACCGTCACACTCCCAGCATTTCCTTCTCCGAATGTTGAGGCAGTAAGACTAGCACCTTCTGTTAAGTTAAAGGAACCGGCATCAACGGTAATATTTCCCCCATCACCCACACCACCTGCTTGCACCGTGCTGAAGATATTAGCATCTGTAAGGGAAACAGTATCTTTGGCTTTTACCGTCACACTCCCCGCTTTTCCTTCTCCGAATGTTGAGGCAGTAAGTTCAGCACCTTCTGTTAAGTTGAAGGAACCGGCATCAACGGTAATATTTCCCCCATTACCCACACCACCTGCTTGCACCCTGCTGAAAATATTAGCATCTGTAAGGGAAACAGTATCTTTGGCTTTCACCGTCACACTCCCAGCATTTCCTTCTCCGAATGTTGAGGCAGTAAGACTAGCACCTTCTGTTAAGTTAAAGGAACCGGCATCAACGG
>NZ_JADEWL010000269.1 GCF_015207665.1 Plectonema cf. radiosum LEGE 06105 | reverse complement strand
CCCTAGAAAAGAGGTAATAGTTTGAGCAATGACTTCGATCAAGAGGATTATCTACAAGCACGAGTTGACCAGTATATCTGGGAAAAAAGTAGATATTTAGGTTTATCTCGTCAGCGTTTTCTGCAAATATTAGGGAGTATTGCTGGAGCAACAGCTATGGGGGGGTTGGCTGTACCCGCGTCCGCTCAAGGTCAGCAAATTGGCTCGAAATCCTTTAAAAACAACACAAGTAAAATAATTAAACCATTACCACCAGGATATATTTCTCATAGTAGTGGCACTTTGGAGATGAACTGGGAGGCGATGTATGGACGTGGTTATCTAGTCCCCAACGATTGGTTCTACGTCCATAATCGCAGTAAACCTCCGGCTTTCAACCCCTCTACCTGGCGCTTGCAACTTGGGGGTACTGGTATCAATAAACCCTGCGAGTTTACCTACGATGATATTATCGGTATGCCCTCAATCTCCGTTACTAGCGCTATTGAATGTGCTGCAAACGGACGAATTTTCTTTGAGGAAGTATATAATAAAACTTTTTCTGGAGCGCGGTGGAGATTAGGTGCAATTGGTGTCGCTGAATGGACTGGAGTCCCGCTTGGCTTATTATTAGAGCGTGCTGGGTTGAAATCGAATGCCGTGGATGTGCTAATTCAAGGTAAAGATATCGATTCTCTTGATTCTATAGGAATTAATAAATCTAAATACGGCTTTGTAGTACCAATTGCCAAAGCCAAAATGGATAATTCGCTGATAGTCTATGCAATGAATGGGGAACCTTTACCTCCAGATCACGGTAGCCCATGTCGGGCAATATTTCCTGGTTGGGCTGGAAACGCTAATGTGAAATGGATTGAGTGTATTGAAGTTTCTTCTGAGCCTATATACAGTGAGTGGATTGCTAAACAAGCAGTTCTCGTTGGTTCAGACTATCCACGGCAAGGTAAATTAATTACCTCTCAAAATGTCAAAAGCGCTTTTGAATTAGGTTGGTCAGCGACGCTCAAGGCTAAACCTTACTTGTTGCGAGGACGTTCGTGGTCTGGTAAAGGCCAAATTGTCCGGGTAGAAATTAGTTTAGATGGCGGTAAAACTTGGCAAATGGCACGATTGCGAGAACCAAATCTCCCCTTTGCATGGGTGCGGTGGGACGTTGATTGGAACCCAACTCCAGGGAAGTATTTTCTGCAAGCTCGTGCTACAGATAATTTGGGTAACACTCAGCCTTTAACGGTTCCTTGGAACGATAAAGGATTGCTTTATGGAGCTGTTGTTAGTCATCCGGTAATAGTACAAGGTTGAAGGTTAGAGGTTAAAGATTTAAAAAAGAAAGCTTATTTTAGAGTTTTATTTATAGGGCTTGTGCTTCAGAGCCGGGAATGTAATTCCCGATTGGGTTTTCTCGCAAACCCCTCAAAGTTGGTGTGACAGACTACTAGTGGTCTTTTTCATTTATTCTGACGGGTTCATTTATCCCCGAAACCATGTAGAGACGCGAAATTTCGTGTCTCTACAACCCCGCATAACTAATGAAAAGCACTACTAGCTTAATTTTTGATAATTTTTGAACAAATACTTAATTTATGATTGATTTTGTGTGGTTAATATTGGCAGTTGGTGGGTTAGTCAGCGGGATGATATCGGGACTGCTGGGAATCGGTGGTGGTATTGTGACAATTCCTTTGATGGTAACGTTGGGTTATACACCTGTTGAAGCTATTGCTACCAGTAGTTTGTTTATTGCGATCGCAGCAATTTCTGGAAGTGTACAAAATTGGTTAATGGGTTATTTGAATTGGGAAAAAATTATTTATTTAGGAATCCCGGCTTTTTTAACAACTGGTATTGGAGTATATTTTGCTAACCTAATTCCACCCCATATCATCCTTTTTACTTTCGGTATTATCCTACTCGCTAACATTTATCTAATAGATTTACGCAAAAAATTAGCTGCTGTGGAAATAGAAAGTACAAAAGTAACATTTAACCCAATCATATCTAGAATTGGTACGGGAGGCTCGGCGGGAGTTTTAGCAGGTTTATTTGGTTTGGGTGGCGGTACAATTATGGTACCGATGCAAATGTTGCTTTTGAAAGAAGAAATTAAAGTTGCTATTCAGACAAGTCTTGGTGTTATCGTGATTACAGCTTTAGTTGCTTGCATCGGACACACTTTAAAAGGAAATATTTTGTTTATTCCAGGTATAGTTTTAGGATGTGGTGGTATTTTAGGAGCGCAGATTAGTACCCGTACATTGCCAAAGTTGCCCGATTCTACTGTAAGTCTTGTCTTACGTATATTTTTAGGAATATTGTCAATATACATTTTTTGGCAAGCTTGGATAAGTTACCAAATTATCGACTAGTTTTATATAACTGATATCTTGCACCATAAGCATAATTAACTACATAATAAAAAATATAAATAAAAATATTACTAACAGAAAAGAGTAGTATTTTACCCGCATTTCTCACAAACAAGAAGGAAATTGGAAGTAGTAGTGATTAGTGAGTAGTGGGAAAATCAATCCGCCACTCAACGCTTACCACTTACTTGTGAGAAATCCAGGTTTAGTCCATTTTAATGGACTTGTGCTATCAGAATGGGACTTGCAGTCCCAGGCGGGTAATAATTTTATGTCCATTTTCTCTTTTTGCGTCCGCTGTTGGGATAAGAGTAGGATGAACGGGAAATAATTATTACTAACTCCATGTCAGCCACAGACACGCTGCGCTAACACTCATAACTTATAACTGTAATGTGTAATGAAAGAAATTCACAACGCAAACGCTTTAATTGTCGGTGCAAGTCAAGGTATTGGATTGGGTTTTGTCAAAAGTTTATTGCTAGATAATAATATCGCAAGAATTTACGCTACCTATCGTAATGCTGATACTGCGGCTGAATTAATGACTCTGCACAGAGAATATTCCGATAAATTAGTTTGTTTTCCAATGGATATTACCCAAGAGTCACAAATATCAGCAGTTGTGGAAAAGATTAGCGCACAAATAGATCAGTTACATCTAGTAATTAACTGCGTAGGAATCTTACATCAAGGAGAAATGCAACCAGAAAAAAGCCTGCGACAAATTAATCCAGAAAATTTAATTCGTTATTTCCAAGTAAATAGTATGGGAGGAATTTTATTAGCTAAACACCTACAACCTTTATTTAAGCATGATCAAAAAAATATTTTTGCCTGCATTTCTGCCAAGGTAGGTAGTATCGGCGATAACAATTTAGGTGGATGGTATGGATATCGAGCATCGAAAGCAGCATTAAATATGTTTATGCGAACCACGGCAATAGAATATAGTAGAAGATGCCCTAAAACTATAGTAGTAACTTTACATCCCGGAACTACAGACACCAACCTTTCACAGCCATTTCAACGCAACGTACCCCCAGAAAAATTATTCCCCGTTGAACGCACCGTTGAGCAATTACTCAGTGTCATAGCTAACTTGAAACCAGAAGATAGCGGCGAATTTTTCTCCTGGGATGGTAGCCGTTTACCGTGGTAGGGGACAGTTGACAGTTATCAGTTATCAGTTATCAGTTGCCAATCTCATTATGGTAGAAGCTGCGGCTTCCCAAGGGTATAATTTATCCTTTTGGCAACATCTACGTTTTGGAATGCCTTTAACCGTTACATAACACTTACCCAAAGCTACCCATAGTTGGAAATATTTACTTTGGGCTTCGTTTACTTCCTACTTCATTCTGGCAGTGTCGGCACTCACCAGTCCACAGGCTAACCTCACCTAACTGGC
>NZ_JADEWL010000071.1 GCF_015207665.1 Plectonema cf. radiosum LEGE 06105 | reverse complement strand
GAGATGGGGAGATCGGGAGATGGGGAGATCGGGAGAAATAAATAACAACCATCAACCATCAATTAACTCCTAACTTCTACTCTTAAAACTCCACATCATCTTCATCAAGTTCTTCTAATTCCGATGAATCAGCGAGTTCGTCGGATATTTCTGTTGGTTCTTCGTTTAATGGAATAATCTCTCCGTCTAATGCTTGTGCTAAACGTCGAGCAGCGTTCATGATCAGATCAATTTCTGGATCTTTTGATGTTGTCTCTGGTTGAGGAGGTGTTGGAATTGCTTGCTCTGGAGGAGCAGTATTGTTTGCTGCTGGGCTCGGTTGAGTTCTGGGAGTGGAAATTTGAGATGGTTGGGTTTTTTCTGGGGTGGAAGGAGGTACTGCTTGGGATGGAGGTTGTAGTGGTGCTTGTGGTGGTATGTATGTAGCAGAAGCATCCGGCTCTGAGTGCACTGGAGTCGAAGTCGCAGCAGTTGAGTTTGTAGGTGTAGCCGCGTTGG
This sequence comes from Plectonema cf. radiosum LEGE 06105, assembly GCF_015207665.1. GTDB lineage: Bacteria > Cyanobacteriota > Cyanobacteriia > Cyanobacteriales > Nostocaceae > Rivularia > Rivularia radiosa_A. The sequence goes on along the minus strand of NZ_JADEWL010000071.1, from coordinate 33,821 downwards.
CTATTTCTAAATTTACTTGGATTTGACGGTTAAAAGTTACTTGAAATGCTGTTGTAATTTTCTCTTGGTCTTGTTGTACTTTCTTGTACCATGCTTCTTTGACGGCAACCCTAGCCATAGAGCCATCAAACTCCACAATGCGACACATTTGACGCAGTAGTTCCCGTCGGGAAACTGGTAAGAAGTTGGCGAGTACCTGTTGCCAGATTTGGTTTACGTTAATTTGTGCGGGAATTTCTGGAGGTGGGGAGGGGTTCGGTGGGGGAGAAGCAGGAGAAGAATTATTAACAACTGAAGCAGTAGAGGGGGTAGAAGATTCTGGCTGTGGTGTGGTGTATTGTTTTCTGGTTCCATTTCCATTTTCTGATGCTTTCGGAGTTGCGATGTTGTTGGAAGCAGGTGGATGAGAAGGTACAACACTATGAGGTGTTGGAGGATGATCAACCGCACCCTGGGGGTGAATGTTTGCTTTCGGTGGGCTGGAGTTATGTGGGCTTGAGTTAAATTTAGATCGGTTTTCTTGGTAGCCAATAGCTGGTGGCTGAATCGCAATCGGCACGCCGATCGCAGATGGCAATAATCCGAGTAAGGTGATTTCCAGCCACAAACGCGGTTGAGTAGTGTTTTTGATTTGCACTTCGGAGGTACGTAGGTGCTGCTGTCCTTGCAAAATCGTACTTATTTCTAGATTTTGAGCAACATCTGTGAGTATTCCCCACATCGCTTGAGTACAAGCAACCAAATCATTACGGCTGGGTGCAGTTTTGACAATGAGTAAATCACGGTAGAAGGAAGCGAGATTTTGGAGAATAATTAAAGGTTCTTTACCACAGTCTAATATTTTGCGGTTACAGTCGATTACGGCTTCGGAGTTGTCGGAGACTATCGCTTTTAATAAGTCTAGTAAATCGTATTCGCTGACCGAACCAACTAAATCCCAAACTTTTTCTGGTGTTATTTCTCCTGATAATAAACCTAATTGGTCGAGAAGACTTTCAGCGTCTCGCAATCCTCCTTGAGAGACTTGAGCAACTAAGGTAATGGCTTCTGTTGTGATATTAATATTTTCTTTGACAGCGATATGTCTTAAATGCTGCACCATCGCGTCTATAGGAATGCGTCGAAAATCAAACCTTTGGCAGCGCGAAATAATTGTTGGTAAGACTCTTTGGGGGTCTGTGGTCGCCAAAACAAAGACAACGTGTCTCGGTGGTTCTTCTAATGTTTTTAGCAATGCATTGAATGCCTGAGTACTGAGCATATGGCATTCATCGATTACATAAACTTTATAGCGGCATTGCACCGGAGCAAATTGCGCTCTTTCAATAATTTCTCTAATGTTATCGACACCCGTATTACTCGCAGCGTCAATTTCAATCACATCTAAAGTGGCACCTTTACTAATTCCTTGACAAGCGTCACACTTTCCGCATGGTTGTGGCGTTGGTCGATCGCCATTCAAGCAATTAAGGGATTTCGCCAAAATGCGAGCGCTAGAGGTTTTACCCGTCCCTCTAGGACCAGTAAATAAATAAGCCGGAGCAATCTTAAGGGTATTAATTGCATTTGTAAGAGTAGTCGCGATCGCCTCTTGTCCAACTAATTCAGCAAAAGTCCTTGGGCGATATTTATGATGCAGCGGTTCGTAAGACATGGAGGAGACAGCGCCGTGAAAGCTTTTCGGAGTTGGGAGTTGGGAGTTAGGAGTTAGGAGTTAGGAGTTGGGAGTTGGGAGTTGGGAGTTGGGAGTTGGGAGTTGGGAGTACCCCTGAAGACTGTGTACTAATATAGTACTACTCAGAAGCCTTATTCTCATGTTATGAGCTTCAACTTTCTAATCTAAAATTTGTTAGTACAAACGCTCACCGTCTTCAGACCTAGAGTAAGGAGTTAGTTAACTGTCAACTGTCAACTGTCAACTGTCCCCTCAACAGTTATCAGTTATCAGTTATCAGTTATCAGTTAAAAACTGTAAATCAATTGGGAGTCAGAGTCCCCCACTTCTAAAAGTGGTGTGTTTCAGTCGGGGTTAAATCCCCAACTGAAACCGTGATAACTGATAACTGTTGACTGTTCACTGATTTAATTCCAATTAATTTGTAAAATTTACATCTTAAAAAAAACAAACACTTAAAGAAAACGGGTGAGTAGTAGCTACAATTTTAAGGTAATTAACACGCTATGGGTGCCTGTATGCTAAGACGGCTGATACAATGGCTGAAAAAGTTTTTTCAAAGGTTATTTGGCACAAAGCAGCAAAATACTTCGCATAAACACAATTCTCCGACTTCACCACCTCCACCTCTTAACGATACAGATTTAGAATTTTTATTTACAGAGCTTTTAGAAGGTGTTCATCAAGCACGGGGACAAGCTTGGGCGCAAAAATGGTTAGAAAATATCGAACATCGAGTTCCCCAGCAACGTTGGGTGGAATGGTTACAAAAATTTGGCGATAAGTTGTTAGCTGCATCAACACCAAATAATGAGTTGGCTTCTCGATTGGTACAGTTAGGTGAATTGGGAGTTGGTCCGGTTTCTAATGTTGCTTACGATATCGGAATGCGGTTATTAACTCGTAACGAAGTCGAACCTATATGGGAATATGCTGGACCTGATGCTCCCATACAAAATACTGTAGCTCAATCGCGTTTCACTGAGGAACGCCCGTCAGCGCAGGCACCTGTACCGCTGACTCAACAAGAGCAAGTAGAACAAACAGCAAGCGAAACGGAAGGAGAATATCAAACCATTACTGTCGAAGAGTTAATGGAGTTAATCCAAGACGATGTAGATTTGCGATCGCAAATTGCCCAACAACTGGGAATTGAAACAGATGACCCGCAAGTGATTATCCAAACATTAGTTAATCAGTACAACGTTGCCAGATAAGATGCAAGTAAATATTACTATTCAAAATCTAAATGTTTGACTTCTAAACTTAAATGTGCATTGAAATCAATCACATTAATTTTTAATAATTTTCTGCCAAATATACGGAATTGTCGAGCAAGTTTATTTTGTTTTCAAAGCGTATCTTGTCTAGCAAGTTATTTTCCGGAAAGTTTGTTAAGTTATCTCAGAAGTGGCAATGTTACTTCTCATCCCACAAGTTTATGTTTTATCGAGTGTTCCTAAAAATCAGGGTTTCTCTAGCAGCGAACTCTGACTTTTTACGGGCGTAATTGGTTGCATTTGTAGAAAAGTTCACATACTTTGGTAGCCTATTACGTAACTATTTATTTTTTTTACACAGCACTCGTTAAAATCTATGTGAACTACATTTAACAATGCAGCAGATGCTCAGGCGGCTAGTGCAGAGGTTCCTAAAGTCTATCCAACAGTTTTTTGGCATGAAGCAGACTCCTTCGAGAAGAGAGAAGGAGATGCAGACGGCTAGGGAGTTACCAGAACTGACGAATTCGGATCTGGAATTTTTGTTTACCCAACTTTTAGAAGGGGTATATCAAGGTCGAGAACAGCATTGGGCGAAAAGATGGCTGCAAAATATCGAACATCGCGTTTCTCAACAGCGTTGGTTGGAGTGGTTGCAAGATTTTGGCAATAAAATTTTAGCTTCATCAGCACCAAATCACGAGTTAGCTTCGAGAATGGTGGATTTGGGTGAACTCGAAATCGGTGAAATCGGAGATGTTGCTTACGATATCGGCATCCAATTGTTGACACGGAATGCTAAGCAGCAAACAGTATATTCGATTCCCATATCTACTGAATTTGAAGGGTTGACCGGGGAAAGCCGATCAGCGCAAGCACAGCCGTTACAGGGCGGTGTACCGCTGAGTTCTGGTTCTTCCATTTCCCAAGAATTAATTATTCAACCAATTGCAGCGAATGGTGAAGATGATTTTGATGTTCAATCAGAAGAACTGATAATTGAATCAATTGCTACAAATGGTCAATTTGAGACTACATCTTTAGAAGATTCTCCCGGACAAGAGTTGATCCGTGAATTCGGCGAATTGTTATGGGAAAATTACGAGCCGAGTAGTAACGCGATCGCACCTGCAAACACTGCGGAGCATCGGATTTTGTCATCCCAAGAGTTCCCCGAAGCTTTATACGAACAAATATTTGAGTATGAAGAAGAATTAGACGAACCAGAAGTACCTGCTGAAAATACTAACAAAACAGGATTTGAAGAAGAATTAGAACAAGAAGTTACTCCCGGACAAGATTTAGTAAGTAATTTGGGAGAATTACTCTGGAAAGAGGAAGAAACAGGGCAAAACAACGATAAAAGTTCTGTTAATGCTTCAGAACAAGAGTTTATCAATGATTTGAGCGATTTGGTCTGGGATTATCCCGAACAAAATCAAGAAGATACAATTCTTGCACCAGTTCCAGATGCAGTTGAAGATCAGCCTTTGGACACAACTAAAGTACCGATTCAAGATTCGGTTGAAGATGAAGAAGACGAAACCTTTAATGCTTTATTGGAATTAGCTGAGGAAGTAGAAGAAGATGATGATGATGTTGTTGTAGAAGCGGAATTTCTCGATTCAACTACATTATCTACAACTTCTACAACTTCTGTGGAACCCACTGTAACAACCGCCATAGATCAATTGTTGGTTCGGTTGGGTGAAAGTGCAAATCTAGTTCAACAGCTTGCTTCTGGGTTGGAAGAAGGACGATGGTCAGTTTCTCAAGTTACTGATGAAGATCAAGTAGTTGAGGATGACAGCGCAGCACAAGCAGCAGAAGCATGGTTTTATCAAGGACTTTCCCAAGCTAGAGCGGGTAATTTAGAATTAGCTATTGAATTGTATGAAAAAGCGGTACAAACCAAGCCTGATGTCCATGAATATTGGTTTAACCGGGGTTTAACGCTGTTTCATTTGGGACAGTTGGAAGATGCGATCGCCTCTTACGATCAAGCAATTGAAATTAAAAATGATTTTTATAAAGGATGGTACAACCGGGGTAGAGCTTTGGGTGAATTGGGATTTTTTGAAGAGGCTATTGTTTCTTTTAATACAGCAATTCAAATTAAACCTAATTACCAAGAAGCTTGGTCTAGCAATGGTTTGGCGTTACTGAAATTAGGACGTGTCGATCAAGCTATCTTCAGTTACGATAAGTCATTGGAATTGGAACCGTTAGACCCAGAAAACTGGTATTACCGGGGTGTGGCGCTATCGAACAATGCAAGGTATGAAGATGCAATTGATTCCTACAATAAAGCTCTGGAGTTGGAACCGTATTTACACGATGCTTGGGTTGACAAAGGTGTAGCCGAGAGCCAATTAGGACAATGGAACCAGGCTATAGCTTCTTGGGATGAAGCTTTGAAAATTAGACCGGATTTCTACTTAACTTGGTTTAACCGCGCTGTAGCATTGGATAACTTGGGCAGTAGAGAAGAAGCGGTTACATCTTACGATAAAGCTTTAGAAATTGAGCCGAATTTCCACTTAGCTTGGTACAATCGAGCGGTAGCGCTGTTCTATATAGAACAATACGAACAAGCTATTCTTTGTTACGATCGCGCTTTGGAAATCAAAGCCGATTATTGGGAAGCTTGGCTTGGTAGAGGTAGTGCGGCAGAAAAATCCCAAAATTTTGATTCTCAATTAAGTTTATCTAGTCCCGTTGCCCAAAGCAATTCCGCTTTGAATGCGCGGGGTGAACAAGGTAAATTAGCCAGCTATTTAGAAGCTTTAAAATATGTCAGTGACAATACTCAGCCAGAAGGTTGGGGTAGATTACATTTAGCAATCGGTAATTGTTATTACGATATTGGTAAAAGATATTCTACTCCCCGTGATTATTGGTATGAAGCGGTGGATGAGTATAATCAAGCATTGGTGACGATTACCGCAGATGATTTTCCTGAGCTGCATTTAGAAGTATTACAAAACTTCATTAAAGTTTTGGTTGGTTTGAGGGAAACCAAGCAAGCTCAGGAGTTGCATCAATACAGCACCGATTTGTTGCAAGAATTGTTAACTCAACCAAATCGTAGCGACGAAAACAGAAAGCAATTAACTCTAAAAAATATTGGTTTTGAACAGTTAGCGGTTGAAATTGCCATTCAGTACGGTGAAATCGTCCAAGGCTTAGAAATCGCCGAACATGGTAAAAATGCTTGTTTAACTTGGCTGTTGTACGGTTGGACGGATAAGATTAACTCACCAAATTACAAATCGATTTTACAGCTACTTAATCCCACAACCGCTGCAATTTACTGGCATATCAGTCCATCAAGTTTACGTACTTTTATCATTAAGCCCAACGCTCCCGAACCAATTCCCGTATTTACACCAGTTCTGAATGTAGCGCCAGATGAATATCCCTTACCCGAAGCAATTAATCGGTTGGTAGAATTTGCCGATTGGCTCGAAGAATGGAATCGGGAATATGCTGACTATCGCAGTGAAAACAGGGATAAACAAAGTAAAGTTAATCATTTCTGGCGTAGGGATATGGAGCGGCGGATGGCGCAACTCCGAGAAATACTGTGTATCGGCAGCATCGAACAGGAACTTCAAGGAATTAGTAATATTATTTTAATTCCTCACCGCGATTTACATAAATTTCCTTTACACGGGTTATTTTCCGCAAAATTTGCCATCAGCTATTTACCCAGCTTGCAAATCGGATTAAATTTACAACAACAAAAGCATTCTACGAATAAATCTTCACCAAAATTACTGAGTGTAGAACATCCCGATACTAAAGATTATCCTCCCTTTAAATCTGCCAAATTAGCGGCTTTAGCTATTAGTCAACTTTTTCATAATCCCCATCGTATTCAGGGAATAGAAGCGACAAAACCACAAGTAGAAAATGCTTTAGCAGGAAATTATAATATATTTAATTTTTACGGTTATGCAAACGATAAGGCTAATTCCTCAATCTCAGAAATATTATTAGCTTGGGAAGACAAAATTACCCTAGATCAAATTTGTAAAAAACCACTTCATCGTTATAATTTGTTTACCCTGTCAGCGTGTGAAATTGCGGTAAACAAGCAACAAATTACCACTGAATATGCAGGTTTAACCAGTGGTTTATTAAGTCAAGGAGTTAAACACGTAGTAAGTAGTTTGTGGAGAGTAGAATCAACCGCTAACGCTTTAGTAATCATCGAATTTTATCGCAGATTGCAATCTGGTAAAACATCGGTAATTGCCTTAAAAGAAGCAGTGGAATGGTTGAAAGAATTGACAGCAGGAGAATTGACAAAATGGTACGAAAACCTATTGAATCAACTTCCTCCTGAAGGATTGAGAATGAAAGCGCAACTCGCTACACAATTATATAGAACCAGTCAAATGGAAGCTGATACAAAATTGTACAGTCATCCTTATTATTGGGCAGCGTTTGTGATTGGGGGAGTTAGCAATTAACAATGTTCATTGTAGGGTGTGTTACGGCACGAGATAATATTATTCAAAGATTACTATTTTAATAATTCCGTAACGCACCATCGGACTAAATAAATATTTTAGGTAGTATCAAATTAATAATGTAGAGACGTAGCACTGCTACGTCTCCCGATATTTGGTTTATACCGAGAATTTAGTGAAATGTTAGAGTCATAGCGGAACCTTGAGAAGCAATTCAAATTACAAACCAAAAAAAGTCTTTGCAACCCCAAAGTAAGGAAGAAGTTTCTTCAAAACAGGTTGAATATTTCCCCACAAAGTCTTCCCAGATTCCACCGTTTTACTAGCAGTTTCTATCGTTTGAGCCAATTTATAAAGATTGATTTGTGACGACAGTAGCGCCGTAACTTCTCAAAGTTTCGCTAATTGCCTCTTCTAGGGAAGTCGGCTTGAAGCCTGGTACAAGGGTTTCAAATTTTGACGTATCAAGCCGAATTGGCATTTCGTAAAGATATTTCATTTCCGCTACTTCACGCAACATTGGTGAAAATATGCCAATCAGCGAAACCATATTCCAGGGCATGGAGCGCACAGACAAATGTGGTTGTCCTGTTTTATGTGCAGCCATATCAACCAAATCCTTTATGGAAATTTCTGCAATCGAAGGTGCATTGACAATCTCAAAAACCCCAAATTCTTGGTTCTGCAATAACTCAGCTATAGCCTTTGCTAAATCAGGCACATAGGTGAATTGATGGGGAGTTTTACCCGCACCGAAAATATCCGCTGGTTTGCCCTCTACTATATTGCCGAATATTCTGTCTACAAATCCATTACGCACGTTAGGTCCGAAAAAATCAGAAGCCCTGACAATCAGAACCTTTAAACCGTGTTTTTCACTAGCTTGGCGTAACATATTTTCTAGTTTGGCTCGGATTTGTCCTTTTTTAGTGGAAGAAGCATTGACTGCATTTTCATCAAAAGGAGTTTCCCCTGGAGTACCGAGGGCGTAAACATTTCCGGGAAAAACTATTCTAGGTGGTGTTTCCTGCATGAGGGCAGCCTTGATGGTAGCTTCCAGAGCGCGAGGCATGAACGGTTCCCATTCCGGATAGGGACGGTTGAGACCGAACATAACTGTATCCGCACCGTAGAAAGTTTTGCTCAGAGAATCAATATCAAGCACATCTGTATCCTGCTTGATTTCTACTAATGTATTGTTTTGAAGAACATTTGGCAGCTTTTGCGGAGAACGTGTTACCAGTCTGAGTGTTTCTCCACGAGCTAACAGTTCAACACTTATGTCAGTACCAAAGCCGCCGCTTGCACCTAAAATAACTGTGCAGTTTTTCTTGTTTTGTTGTGATTGGTTCATTTTTTTTAGTCTCCTTTATATATCGGTTTTTACTTAGATAAAATTATTGTGGTGTGTTACAGACATCATATTTGTAAATAGCAGTGGCTAGAGGCTCGTACTATAAGATGGCGACAGGGACTTTTCTGCACTACCAGAACCCAACCACTTGCGTTTCATAATTAGGATAAAGGCAAGTGCAATCGTCCAAGCTGTGTTGGCAAAACCCGAGACCGTTAGGAAAATTCCGTTATCGAGTCCCAGAAGATCGCCATAAGGTAGAAATAGGATTCCGACAATAATTCCAGCTATACCGAGTAAGCGGAAAGTACCACTCATGCGAGTCAGAGCAAACCCGGCACATAAAGTGTAAAGAGCCGAGAAAAGCTGCACTCCCAGATGCTCTCCGGCTTTACCAGCATAAAGATTAAGGATGTCGAACATCATAGTCACCATCGGTTGGCTGGAAGGATCGCTCTCTAACAACCTAGCTAGGTAAGGCATAGCAAACAGCCAGCGTAGAATTCCGAGTGCTTTGGCAGACACAGCAGCGATACACAAGTATACGACCAGATCAAAAATTACCCGGCTAATAGCATCCATCCGCCCTAAAAGTGCCTGCCGCGTTAACACCCACATGGGCAGTGTAATGATTACAGACATGAGATAAATGTAATACCCCTGAAAAACAGCCCCAGCATTTTCACGGATTAAAGGAAGACTTTCCCCTGCGGGAAGATCGAGGCTCCCCGGCCAACCAATAGCGCCACCTAAAATTCCAAAGGCTGTAAAGAAAACGATATTTTGCAACACGAAGAGTATCGCTGCGGTTATTGCCAATTTTTGAATTTGTCCATTAAGCATATTTCTTCTCCCTTGTGCAAGATTTTGTATAATGTTCCTATGTAGACAATGTCTATATATAAGATAGATAATAATATAGACGTTGTCAACATATTTTTTTTTAAGCATGATTAAAATAAGGACATGACAGCAAAAACAACACAAAAAGTGGAAAAATCCAGAGCTAGATATCATCACGGCAACTTGCGGGAAGAATTGCTTAGAGCGACAGGGGAACTGCTTGAAACTAAAGGGCTAGAAGCTATATCCATGCGGGCGATCGCCCGACATATCGGGGTGTCACATGGCGCACCAGCCAACCACTTCGCGAATAAAGAAGCTTTAATGACTGCCTATGTCGCCCAGGCTTTTGAAGATGCTGTCCAATCAGTAGAAAACGCTTGTCAGCAAGTCGGAGATGATCTAGAAAAGCGTTTTCTGGCTGTGGGGCAAGCCATTGTTAATTTTGCCATTAAAAATCCGAATACATTTAAGCTGATGATTCGTTCCGAGTGGTTTGACTCCAAACAAGTTGATGTTGCAATACCGCGCAGAAAGATGTTTGATATTCTTCTGAACCACATCGAAGCAATGGATCTTGTGAATGGAGCGCCTGCTCAATCAGCACAGACAAGAGCGATCGCAGCTTGGGCGATGATTCAAGGATATGCATCTTTGCGTATTGAAGGAGTTTTGGTAGCGGGTAAGGATGAAAAAACAGGCGATCCTCGTGAAGTGGCAGCAATTAAAGCTTATTTACACGGGGCGATTTTATCCTCGCCGCAACCCCATTCACTCAAGTACCCACAATCGGCTATTATGATCGAATAAATTAACGATTAAGCATCACACTTTTCTGTCCAATATCCCCCCATAAATTGATGCAAACACAACACAAATCGGCACAAAAGCCCAGCATTCGCCCCGAAAATCCTAATTTTTCTTCTGGCCCATGTTCTAAACGTCCTGGTTGGTCTTTGGAGGTATTAAAAGATGCAACTATTGGACGTTCTCACCGTTCTAAGTTAGGTAAGGCTAAGTTAGCGGAAACCATTGAGTTATCCAAGGAAATTCTCCAAATTCCTGATGATTATCGATTGGGTATTGTCCCGGCATCGGATACGGGTGCGGTGGAAATGGCTATGTGGACGATGTTAGGACAGCGCGGTGTTGATGTTTTAGCGTGGGAAAGTTTTGGCAAGGGCTGGGTGACTGATGCAGTTAAACAGTTGAAGTTACAAGATATTAATACTTATGAAGCCGATTACGGGCAAATTCCCGATTTGTCGCTGGTTGATTGCGATCGCGATGTGGTATTTACCTGGAACGGTACGACTTCTGGCGTTAAAGTTCCTGATGGTGATTGGATAAAAGATAATCGTCAGGGGTTAACTATTTGCGATGCGACTTCTGCTGTTTATGCAATGGAAATTCCTTGGCAGAAAATCGATGTTTTGACTTATTCTTGGCAGAAAGTCATGGGTGGTGAAGGCGCTCACGGTGTAATTGTTTTGTCTCCAAGGGCGGTTGAAAGATTAGAAAGTTATACTCCTGATAGAGCATTACCAAAGATTTTTCGGTTAACTAAAGGCGGTAAATTAATCGAAGAAATCTTTGAAGGTTCTACAATTAATACACCATCAATGTTATGTGTAGAAGATGCAATTGATGGTTTAAAATGGGGCAAATCCATCGGCGGTTTATCGAAGTTAATTGAGCGTTCTAATAGTAATTTACAAGTTCTAGAAGATTGGGTTGCGAAATCCGACTGGATTGATTTTTTAGTAGCAGATAAATCGATTCGTTCCAATACTTCTATCTGTTTGAAGATTGTTGATCAATGGTATAAATCTTTATCGAAACAAGAACAAGCAGCCAAAGCCAAAGAGTTAGTTTCCTTGATGGCTAAAGAAGAAGTTGCCTATGATATCGGTTCCTATCGTGATGCTCCTCCGGGGTTGCGTATTTGGGGTGGTGCAACGGTAGAATCCCAGGACATGGAAGCTTTAACCCATTGGTTAGATTGGGGATTTGGTCAGATCAAGCAGTAAGATTTATCGTTTGTATACCAGATTGTAGAGACGCAATATATTGCGTCTCTACATTGTTTTGCATGGGGAACTAAATATTTCTAAAAACAGTCATTACATTAATGGGTGTCGTTTCAAAACCCGAGCAAGGGAAATTACACAGATATTAATAAAACTTTTTCCGGGTTATCCTAACTTTCAGTCGTATCATCTTAAATGTTAATAGCAGAAGACGTTTTCAAAAAAAATTACAAACAATTCAATTACAATCAAGCTTAATTATATGAATTAGAAAATTAAGTTTTTAAGTTTTTAATAAAATATTCCTAAAATTCCTGACTATAGGGTGTGTTTAGAGAAAAACAAAAAACAGCGATGATTAGGTGAGTGAGGAGAAGAAAATGAAAGATTCTACAGCAGTACCATCAGATTTTTCATTGGAAGAATGGATGCATAATCCACTTAAAGATGCCGAAATTACAGAAGATTTCTTAATACAAAATTGGATGGAAAACTCGGAAGATAAATCAAAATCATTCGATAAATTAGACAGAACTTATAAAGAAGTTGAAGATGTCTACGAAATCGAATGGGTAAATGAAGAGTTAGTAGAACAAAAAGTTTTAACACTCAAACAACGAAAAATTTTAGGCAATCTTTACTATTATTGGAGAAGTTATAAAAACTCCAGCGGGCAAGGTGGAGAGGTGTATAATCACGTACCCTGTCGCACTAAAATTCAAGGGCGATCGCCAGACGTTGCTTACATTACACCGCAGTTAGTTGAGCATTTTGGCGACTTGGAAGTATTCCCTCAAAGTTTCTCCTTGATTGCCGAAGTGGCTTCTCCTGCCGATTTAGCAGAAGAATTGATTGCAAAATCTCACGAATATTTGCGTTCCGGAAGTGAGGAAGTTTGGTTAATTTTCCCAGAAAATCGTTGGATTATTATTGTTACGGAAAATCAACGACTTATATTCAGTTCTGGCGATATAGTTTACACTCAAAGATTACTGAATGGCTTTAGCGTTGGAGTTGATGAGTTATTAGGATAAGGAATGAGGAGAAATAATCAAAGTTGATTCATTTTTTGGTATTCCTAAAAGAAAATTAGGATTATTTGTAAAAAGACAAATTTTTATCCTTCAAAAATTCACTTTTAACAGCCCACCTTCGTGGGCTTTGTTTTTGTAGCCCCAGACTTCCAGTCTGAGGGTATTATTTTTAACTACTAACTAATTTTTAAATCTTACTTAAACCCCAAAATCTCCGAAACTGCTGCAACAATATCAAGATAAAAATTTCCCTGTACTGCACGGAATAATTCAAATTTAGTGCCAGGTGCGCCAAAAAACGGTCTTAAAAACCATCCTAACTGCATACCGACAAAGCCGTAAAGCAGTAACCAAGATTTTAAAATAGTTGTCCGAGTACCAATACCTTCTTCATCTTGTTGAGAAAGCAACTGCATTCCATCGTAAAGGAATTTAACCCCGAATGAACCTGTGATACCGAAAATAAACACATTAAGAATTTTGAAAAATTGGTAAGAGTCAGGTGTGGTAATTAGAAAGAATAAAGTTACTGGTGCAAAGCTGAAAAGCAGCACGCTGATTACCGATACAGCAGTAAGTAATACGACAAAATGCTGTTGTAAAGTGCTACGAGAGCCAAATAAAACATTGAAAAAGAACAAAGTTGGAAAACAAATAAACAATGCTAATAAGTAGAATGCAGGTAGCTTAATCGCGCTGGTTAATGCTTGCATCCAGCCATGAGAAGCACCAATAATTGCACCATAAATTGCAAAGAAAATAGAACTGGAAACCAGTAAAGAATTAGTTTTACTTTGTAATCGAATTTCCTGACGAATTTCTTCTAAAAAGCTTTGTCTATCCCGCAGTAAGCTGAGTAAAACATTAAAGTGTTTGCTTCCTTGAAATTGAGTTTTATTTTCCAGCATTTTATTATCTTGATTCATTATTGTTATTTATTACAGTGATGATGATGGATTTTATGAAAATTAACTGAACAAATAGCTTAACTCCTAACTCCCCTAAAGACGTAACGCCCGGCTACGTCTCTACAACAACTCCTAACTAAATTACCTAAATCCCAAAAGGTGAGCTAAAGATTGAATAATACTTAAATAAAAGTTTCCTTCTCTTTCTCTAAATAATGTAAAAGGTGCTGTTGGAGTACCGAAAAAAGGTCTGAGAGTCCATCCTAATTGACTACCAACAAATGCATATAAAAATAACCACGATCGCAATATTTTTTGCCGCATGAGACTATTTTCACCATCTTGTTCTAAAACTACTTTTGCAGCTTTATATAAAGAAGAAATCCCGATAAATCCTGTAGAGGCAAAAATAATTACATTTAACAAAATGAGAAACTGATAGTTACCAGTACTAAGCATAAAAAACAAGGTTATTGGTGCAAAGCTAAATAACAGTACACTCGTAACAGAAACAGCAGTTAAAACTAAAGCAAAGTATTGAGAAAAAGTTCGTTTATCGCCAAAAATTATATTAGCAAAATACAAAGTCGGTAGACAAATTAGCAAGGTAATTAAATAAAGTGCCGGTAACTTTATAGCAGAAGATAAAGCCTGCATCCAGCTATGATAAGCACCAATAATTGCACCATATATAGCAAAAAATAGCGAACTACAAACTAATAAAGAAATGATTTTATTTTGTAATCGAACCTGTTCGCGAATTTCTTCTAAAAATCCTTGACGTTCTCGCAGTAAGTTAGTTAATACGACAAAGTATTTATTAACTGTTGATTGTTTTTGAAGCATATGATTTAATAAAAGGTCAAGGTTAGAGGTCTAAGGTTGGTAATAAACAACTGTCAATTATAGTTGTAATCCAAAATCTAAAATTTAAAATCCAAAATTCTATAACTCCTAACTTATTCGTGATAGTCATTCCCAGAACCATATTTCCAAGCATCAACCCAACGATGCCAATAATATTGATAGTTATTTGGAAGATTTTTCATCCACGGTTCTAACATTTGACTGGCAATAAATAAAACAGAATAAATACCTAAATTAATGTAATGCCATAACCAATCTAACAAAGTTATTAAACCAACTTGAGGAATGATTTTTATAACTAAACTTGGATGAGTCAAACTTGTTTTTAAAAGCGTTTTTGTTAAACCTCCAAACTGCACTACATCTTGTAAAAATGGCTTGAGTACTGGTTCGCCTAACTGTTGCATTTGACCAAATACAACTGATAATAATTGATTGATTTGATTTGACTCAATTTTTTGATTTACACCCACACTCATCGCTTTTTGAAATAACCAAGTAACTGTTAAACTTGGTTGATATGGTTGCAACAATGACAGCGATGCAGCTGATAATTGATTAGTTTGCAAAGCTTCATCAATACCCAAAGTTAAACGCTTGAGATTTCGTATCATTGCACCGAAACCACCGAAACTTAAAGGAGATTGATTTCCGCTACTATCACCTACTGGTAAAATACGAGAAAATGGTGTTTTTAAAGGACTTTGACGATAGGAAGGAAAGAAGCCAAACAGCGCTCGTTTAAAGTCAAGTTGCTGTAATTCTACACTTTGATATTCTGGCATCAAGCGCAGATATTCCTCAAAAAATGCTTCCAATCCGATATGCTGTAAATGTGCATCCATATAGGTAAACATATAAGTTGTTCTACCTTCTTTTGCGGGAAAAGCTTCCCAGAAATACTGACAGTGGTTTTTTATTTCAGTAAAGGATAACAACAAGTCACCAGTTTGGTTTTCCGGAAAACCTGAAGCACAAGTTCCTACTACTAAACACAACGCATCCGGTTTGACTCCTTGACGTATTTGCTGGGTGATAGGAGAAAGGTTCCCCATAGCATCGATTAATAATCTACTTTTGAATTGATTGTTTACTACTACTCCATCGGGATGAACTACTGCTTCAATAAAAGGTGTATTTTCAAACAGCTTTCCTCCGATTTCTAAAAATCTTTGTTTCAAAATTTCGAGTAAATAAACTGGATATACACCGATATTGAGAACATTTTCTACCCAAACTTCTGTACCCGAAGTAAAGCTGACTCTAGCTGGGTTATATTCAGTAACAATTGATTTTTTTAACTCTTCAGAGGTAAGTAAATTTAAGTCTAAAAGTACTTGTAATTCGTTACGAGATATGTTCCATTCTTGCTCTCTACCTCGTAAAATTCCTCTTTCAATTAACGCGACTCGTAAACCTCGTGAAGCTAAAGCACAAGCAATTAAAATACCTAAAGTTCCCCCAGAAATCACAACATCCCAATCGACTATATTTAAAGGCTGTTGATTTTCTTTTACTACTATTGGTACGGGTGTATTTCCCGATTTTAAGGATGTTAATATCCTATCTGCACGACGTAATCCCCCTAAGACATCACCTGGTAATTGCGTCAGAATTTCCTCTGTTAAAGACATAGTTGTAATTTGGGCTAATTTGTTGAAGTTATATATATTTAATTTTCTTACTTTCGATGACAATTATGCAGAAATCTATCGCGCTGATTTTAAGTATCGACTTTAATTCAATAAATTAAATAAATATATCCAATAAATATATCTAATAGATATATCTATTAGATATATAGTTTTATAAGTATTGATTTTTTACAGAAAATTTTGGCTGCAAAATCATCATAAGTATAATTACTGAAAAAATGTAGGTCAATATACAGATAAATAAAATTTTTCAAGATATTATTCAGTTTCATAATCCTGATGTCAAGGTGTCAAAGGGTTATCAGCAGTTTTGCCGCTCATACTTCCACTTTCAGTAGTTTCAAATCAGCTTTAAACAAAATTAATTTTTGATGAATATAGATAAAGAAACAGTAAAGTTACGAGGAAAAGGGTGTAAAAAAAAATAAAAATAATTATCGTAAGAGACGAAACTCTTACTAAATAATATTCTTAATTAGATGTATGTCTAAATAAAATTAAATTAGTGATTTTTTGAGATTCATGAAAATAGCTTTTATAGTAGATAAATTTCCCGTTTTATCAGAAACTTTCGTTATTAATCAAATTACAGGTTTGATTGAGCGCGGACACGAAGTACATATCTATGGAAGACAGACTGATGATAGTAAGCTGCATCCAGATGTAGAAAAATATAAATTGATTGAGCGCACGCGCTATTTACCAGAAATACCTAAAAATTATTTATGGCGTTTATTTAATACCTTTTATTTGTTTGCCAAAAACTTTTCTCAAGCTCCTTTAGTTTTACTGCGTTCTCTGAATCTTTTTAAGTATGGTAAACGAGCTGCTTCTTTAAGATTATTTTACTCAACTTTACCGTTTTTAAATGCGCCCGAATACGATATTATTCATTGTCAATTTGGCAGACAAGCAGTTTGTAAATTTGGGCCTTATACTTATGAGGGTGTAGTTTTACGTGATATTGGTGCAGTCAAAGGAAAGTTGCTTACTACTTTTCGTGGCTACGATATCAGTTGGTATTTATATCAATATGGAGAAAAAGTCTATGATGAATTATTTGAAAAAGGAGACTTTTTCTATACTAATTGTGAATTTTTTAGACAGCGAGCAATTCAACTCGGATGCGATGAAAAGAAAATTATCGTACACGGTTCGGGAATTGATTGTAGTCGGTTTAAATTCAAACCTAGATATCCCGATGATTCTGGCTTAATTCGGATTGCGACAACGGGACGTTTAATCGAGAAAAAAGGTATAGAATATGCAATTCGGGCAATGGCTGAAGTTGTAAAAGTTTATCCTAACGTAGAGTTTAATATTATTGGCGATGGAGAGTTAAAAGAACACTTTGCTCAAATCATTCAGGAATTAAATATTGCTGATAAAGTACATTTAAAAGGATGGAGAAATCAAAAAGAAATTATCTCTATTTTGGATGAAACTCACATCTTTGTAGCACCAAGCGTCACTGCTAGCGATGGAAATCAAGATGCTCCAGTTAATACCTTAAAAGAAGCAATGGCAATGGGTTTACCAGTTATCGGTACTCTACATGGTGGTATTCCCGAATTAATTGAAGATGGCATTTCAGGCTTTTTAGTTCCTGAGAGAGATGCATCAGCCATAGCCGATAAATTAATCTATTTAATCGAGCATTCTGAAATGTGGCAACAAATGGGTTTATCCGGTCGTAAAAAAGTAGAAATGCACTATGATATCAACAAACTTAACTCTGAATTAGTGGAAATTTATCAGCTTATATCAAGTAATGATTTGTATTTATCCAAAGAAAAAAGGCTACTTTCTTCTGTAAGTCCCAAGTACATATAAATAAATACAAAAATCCCAAAATCCCAAAAATACAAAATTAGAGGATTAAAATATGAACTCCAAACCAGAAGTAACTATCATCGTCGCACCAAGAGAACGTTTCAGTTATACTCGTGAATCTTTGGAAAGTATTTACGAGCATACACAGCTACCGTTCAAGTTAATTTATGTTGATGGTGGTTCACCTTCTCATATTAAGAAATACTTGGAAACTCAAGCAGCAGAAAAGCAATTTCAAGTGATTCGTACCGAACACTACCTTTCTCCTAACCATGCGAGAAATCTTGGTTTGCGTCAAGTTGACACCAAGTATGTAGTTTTTATCGATAACGACGTAGTTGTGACTCCCGGTTGGTTAAAAGCTGCGGTAGACTGCGCTGAGGAAACCAATGCAACCGTAGTCAGTCCTCTGGTATGCCAATATTTACCGCTACACGAAGAAGTCCATTGCGCTGGTGGTGAATCGGGAATCAAGGTAGAAACCAAAAACGACACCACAAGAAGACGGTTTATTGAAAAGATTTACAAGCAAGGACGCAAAGTTGCAGATGTACGTCCAAATTTACAGCGTCATGAAACCGGATTGGCTGAATTTCACTGTATGATGGTACGTACCGAAATCTTTGATAAAATCGGTTTACTTGATGAAGGATTGTTGAATACGAAAGAACACGTAGATTTATGTATCTTGGTAAACGAAGCTGGTGGTAAGATTTATTTAGAACCCGATTCTTTAGTAACTTATGTACCCGGACCACCTTTAGAATGGTCGGATGTTGGTTATTATATGTTGCGCTGGAGCGACGGTTGGGAAATGGCTAGTTTGAAAAGATTGCGCGATAAGTGGAATTTGACTGAAGACCAGTATTTTAAAAATAAATATAACCGCTTGGGATGGCGCAGAAAAATGACAATTATCGACCCCATCAGTCGTCAACTTGGCTTTGGCAATCGTTTCGCTTCTAAGGTAGCCGGTAAATTACTTGGTAAAGCAGATAGATTGCTAAATCAATATATTACCAGCAGTTACGCCCGCAAACACCTACAAAATAAATCTAATCAAACTCCTCCCAATCAACCACCATCTACAATTACAGCATCATCACAAGGTTAATATTTATCTAAATCTTCATGTAGAGACGTAAAATTTTACGTCTCTGCATATAGGAGGTCAAATGGCAAAAAACTTATGTAAAATCAAGGGTGAAAAAGATTGAAAAAAAATAAATTTAGAAAATATCAACAATACGAAGCAATTTATACACCAGAAAGTTTACTTAGACATCCTTCCAGATTATTTAAACAAATGTGGTTGGATTTATTAGGTTCTCGCGAACTAGCTTGGAGATTGTTAGTAAGAGATATTAGCGCTCAATATCGTCAGTCATTTTTAGGGATAATTTGGGCTTTTATTCCACCAATAGTCATGGCTGCGGGATTCACTCTTGCTAGTCAAGCCAAGGTGATCAATGTTGGGGAAACTGATTTACCTTATCCTGCCTATGTAATGTTTAGTACGGCTTTATGGCAAACCTTTGTAGATGCCATCAATGGTCCAGTAAAAGCTGTAACAGAAGCTAAACCGATGCTCGCAAGAGTTAACTTTCCTAGAGAAGCTTTAATATTAGCAAAATTAGGAGAAGTTTTTTTTAATTTTGCCATCAAATTAATTTTAATTACCGGCTTATTTCTCTATTTTCGCGTACCCGTAAGTTGGACAGTAATTTTAGCACCAGTGGCTTTAATTCATTTAATCTTTTTAGGTACATTTATTGGTGTTTTGCTATCACCTTTAGGAGTTTTATATCAAGATGTATCCAAAGGATTAACTTTACTAACGAGTTTTTGGCTGTTTTTAACTCCTGTGGTTTATCCAGTTCCCACACAAGGAATTTTCGGTAGTATAGTCAAACTAAATCCGGTTACTCCCCTGCTCGTAACAACACGAGAACTCGCAACCACTGGAATCATCTCGCAACCTGTAGGGTTTTGGATTGTCAGTATTATTACTATAATTGGATTATTTGTAACCTGGATTGGATTTCGTTTAGCAATGCCTTTTGTGGTTGAGAGAGTAAGTTCTTAAATTATGACTAGTTTAATAAACAGAAAAATTGATACGCAGCCCGAAGAAACTGAAGTTGTGATTTCAGTTGAAAATGTTTCTAAAAAGTTCTGTCGAGACTTAAAACGCTCTTTATTTTACGGTTTACAAGATATCGCCACTGAAGTGACTGGTAGAAAAAGAAAAAGCGATAGTTTACGTAAGAATGAGTTTTGGGCGCTCGGTAATGTCAGCTTTCAACTGCACCGTGGTGAAGCCTTGGGGTTAGTTGGTTCTAATGGAGCCGGAAAAAGTACCATATTACGAATTATCAGTGGTTTAATTAAACCAGATACTGGAACGGTAAAAGTTAAAGGTAGAGTTGCTCCTTTAATTGCATTGGGAGCCGGTTTTAATCCTATTTTATCCGGACGAGAAAATATTTACGCTAATATGTCAATTCTCGGTTTAGAAACCGCAGAAATTGAAAAAAGATTTGATGAAGTTGTTGAATTTGCCGAAATTGCTGATGCTATTGACGCACCAGTTCAAACTTATAGTTCGGGAATGGCTGCACGATTAGGATTCGCTTGTGCTGTTCACATCGAACCCGATATTTTATTAATAGATGAAGTGCTGGCTGTGGGTGATGTCAAATTTAAAATGAAGTGTCATCGTAAACTATCAGAATTACGTAAAAAAGGCACGGCATTTATATTAGTCACTCATAATTCTCATAGCATATTAAATATATGTGAAACTTCGATATTTTTGAAAAAAGGTCAATTGATTGCTTCTGGAGATACCGAGAAAGTAATTCGTACATATGAAGAAGACCTTTGTTTAAGTGGGACAGAGAATGCTTTGGGAAGAATGGTTTTATCACCTAAACCCAAAGAAAAAAGCAATGGTTTAGATATAGTTTCCCTTTGTTTTAAAGACCAACAAGATAATAATTTAGAAACTTTGTTTACTGGTGAATCAGCATATTTAAGTGTAGAATGCAAATCTTATGAGCATATTAATAATGGCAATTTAGGGATGTTAATTACCGCATTATCTGGAGGAGAAGGTCTTGTGTTATATATGACTTCTGCTAGCGATAATCAAGAATTAGAAATTCCCGTAGGTAAATCCGAAATCCGAATGCATATGCCTTATTGTTCTATGGTTCCTGGAGTATACAGTGCCAGAATTTATATTCGTAATGGCGTATATTCTTATGATATTGTGGAATCTTTCCGATTTACAGTCAAAGCGAATAGAACTATTAGCAGATGCCAATTTTATCAACCAAGACAATGGCAGGTTGTGAGTAAATAAAAGATTTTAATCATCATTAAATATGAACATGAACATCATAAAATTTACTATTAAAATAGGATTCATAAATCCACTTAAAATATGTCTAAGGAGTAGTTTTAGTTGAAACATATTTGATGTTTAATTGATTTTATTTACTCAAATATCATTGATTAGAATTTCAGGTATAATTCCAGTAAATTTTAATTTTTTCATAACCTTAAAATTGGAAAATGCTACAAATGGGTGTCTCAAAATGAACAATAATATTTTACTTAGTATCATCATTCCGAGTTACAACAGACCTCATTTTTTACCGCGTGCTGTTAGCAGTGCTTTACAGCAAACTTTGCAAGATATAGAAGTAATCGTAGTTGATGACGGTTCCGACGAGCCAGTAAATCTACCAGAAAATTCTCGTCTGCAAGTAATTCGGCTACCTCAAAATAGCGGTAATGCTGTAGCTCGTAATGTAGGCTTAAAAGCTGCCAAAGGTCAATATGTCACTTATCTCGACGATGACGACCAATTATTGCCAAATATGGCGCAAGTCTCTTTAGATGCTCTGGCTACTACAACATTACCCAAACCAGTAGCAGTACTTTCGGGTTTGGAAGTTGTTAAACCCGACGGTGAAGTAACTGATAGACGTTTACCCCCCACTTTACCCCTTGGTTCTCATTTCTTTCTCGAAGACATTGAACCTGGGAAGTCTTATTTATCCAAACAGACATTAGTTGTGGGAAGAGAACTTTTGCTGGAAATTGGCGGTTACGATGAAAGTTTTACGTCTCGTGTCCATACTGAAATGTTTTTGAGGCTTAATCCAGTATGTTCAATTTTAGGTTTACCAACAGTCACTTATCAACTTACTGCTCACGAAGGAGCGAGAATTTCTCGTAATCCAGCGCTGCGTCAAATTAATTTTGAACGTTTGGTGAACAAGCATGAATCACTGTTTAAACTACATCCTCAAACCTTTGCAAATTTCTTATGCGATCATGCAGCTAGATCATTTGAACTTGGTCAACCAAAAGCCGGATTTTTTAGCTTATTGCGTGCATTTCAATTAGATTTTAAGCCAACTTTAGGAAGAACTAAATCTCAATTCAAATATACATTAGGAAAGTATACGAAGCAGGTGTTACGAGAAGCTTTGAACAGCAATTAAAACTATTAAGAGTTTTGCCCGATTATCTAATTAAAATTGATACACAAACTGTTTGCGAGCATTTTATCCGGGGGTTTTCTCGGATTTTTTTACCTAATTTTAAAATAAAAATTTAAGCTATTTATCACGATTAAGACATAAATATTACTTATTACTAACGTTCAGAGATACCTTAAAGAATAATTTATTCTGCTATAATTTAACTACAAAAAACATTAAATAAGTTAGTAGCACAACTCAAATACGATGTTATTCTCACTTTAATTACACTGCTCGCTATGGGTATTATTAACAAAAAAATATCAGAAGATATTAAAGAAGCAAAATTTTTCCCCATGAAAAATTAGACATTTGAAAGCACAAAAATTATCATAATTAGCAATGCTCATCAAAAATTTGATATAACTACTTACCAATTTCAAAAAATTGCTTTTGCAATATTTAGCTGAAAACATCAAGGGTACATTTACTACGCATGAATATTAAATTCAAAAGCCCATAAATGCAAAATTGTAGGACAATAGAAATGCAAAAACTTGTTTCCGTAATTATTCCTAGCTTTAATGCTCAAAAGTGGCTAGCAGAAGCTATTGATAGTTGTTTAAAACAAACATACTCTAATATCGAAATCATTGTAGTTGATGATTGTTCCACTGATAAATCTATGGAAATCATCAAAAGCTATGGAGATAAAATACATTGGGAATGTCTTCCTAAAAATAAAGGCGGAAGTTACGCTAGGAATAGAGGGTTTGCTTTATCTAAAGGAGAATATATTCAATTCTTGGATGCAGACGATTTTATTTTACCAAAAAAAATAGAAACACAAGTAAATTTTTTAGAAGAAACACAAGCAGATGCTGTTTACGGTGATTGGAGATATCAAGGGCATCAATCTAATGGGGTAATATTCCTCGATCAAATAGAAAAGCCTGAAACACAAACAGATATTCTACAATCTTTACTCGAAAATTGGTGGACTGCTGTCGCATCATTATTTTATCGTAGAAGCGCTGTCGAGAAAAGCGGCGGATGGGATGAAAGTTTATTAGCAGCACAAGATAGAGATTTCTTCATTTCAGTAGTAATGAGTGGTGCAAAAATTCTTTATCAACCTGGTTGTTATTCAATATATAGAAGATACGGTAACGTGACAGTATCAACCGCTTCAAAACCACGTTGGGTAGAAAATCACTGCAAAGTTTTACAAAAAGTAGAAACAAGACTTTTGCAACAGAATAAACAGATTCCAATTAACTATCGTCACGCTTTAGCTCAAGGTTACTTTGAATTAGCTAGAGACTATATGTATATAGACTATTCACAATATTTACGATTTTTAAATAAATCTTTAGCTCTTTGTCCTGATTTTAAACATAAAAGTTCAAAAACTATTTATAATTTAGTTCAAGATATTTGTGGATTTCGTTTGAGCGAAAAATTTGTTCATCGCATACTACTTTTACAAGCATTTATAGATGCTAAAACCAATCTCCGAATCTCAAAAAATCACGGTTAAATCCCAGCGTGGATTGTGCTAATGTTGATAATTGCGTAGTACAATAACCTTTAATTAGGGAAAAACTCATGAATAGAGGAAAAATCGTCGCAATTATTACGGGTGTCATTTCCATACTTTTAGCTGTTGCTTACCTTCTAATAGTCCAAATTCTCGACTTTCGAGGAGAAATGAAACCCGCACCAATGACTCAAGTAGAAATACATTCTCTAGTAGCTAGTCATAATTATACTAAAAACCCAACTTATAATGATAGGACTTCAAGCTCGTTAAACCCCGTTTGTCGATCAAAAGTTCGTAATAAATTAAAATCCTCTATTATACCAATAACGATTTCGGCGGTAGTGTAGACAATGCAACCATCACTCAGGTGTCCACCAATAACTTTACCATGGCTATTTGCGATCGCCATGTGAAGATGTACCCCTGTGGTTGCTAAAGTACCGTTGAGAGAAAGGATTTCAAATTTTTCGGTTAATACTGTACTATTACTTTGATCGGCGAAGCGAATTGTTGCTTGTTTTAAACTACCGATCGCAGTTAAGATAAATCCTGCTTGAATATTTTGTTCGACTGCAAAGTTTTTTAAAGTTTTTCGTAAATCTGCATCGGGTTTCAGTCTAATGGGAAAAGCTTTCATTAGTTTTGAAAGGTTTGTGGTACAGAATGTGCTTGCTTAGCTAGATCAAAATCATCGTATTTCAATTTTATTGCATTTACCGAAGCCCTTCGGGCTTAAGTAAAAAGTAAAAAGTGATAATATATGCCCGTATTTTGGTATAAAGACCTCGTCTTTTAAAGACGAGTAAAAACCGTGCTTGTATCATTATTTGAATCCTCTACCTTTTAGGGAGAGGTACTACATATAACATATAACTTACTACTTATTACTTGTGAAACTCTTCGCGCTGAGGAAAGAGATAAGTAATTATACAGCGTATTGGGAATAGTTACTAATTTTTAAAGTAATTTTAAGCTGATGAATCTCAACCAGTGAACAGAGATTTCATTTAAGTGATTTTACTGAGAGTTAATACTTATTTAGTAGAAAATAAAATTATCTGTGGAAAGTTGGGTTTCTTTATTAATTAGAACAATTAGAAATATTCTCAGTAAGTTTACGGAAGCGTATCCAATAAAACATTTTTAGAATATACGCAAAAGCTTCTAGTTAATATTATCAGGATGCGACATATGGCAGAACTGCTGCCTCATTGCCAAAATCTAAAAGAACAAGTAGATACTATTTTACAACTTTTACAGCAAGAACCGTCTTTAGCTTCTTGTGATCTAACTCCAACTCAAACTTCGTTGAAAAAAGCCATCTCTCCCAAGTTTGAAATCGTGTTTGCAGGTGCATTTAGTGCTGGGAAATCAATGTTAATTAATGCGCTTTTGGAGCGGGAATTGCTTTATAGTGCAGAAGGACACGCTACGGGTACGGAATGCAAAATAGAGTATGCACATCCAGAGAATGAGCGAGTTGTTCTGACATTTTTGAGTGAAGTAGAAGTGCGAGAACAAGTTTTTTCTTTATGTGAGCAGTTGAGATTGCATAAAGTTGAGAATATTAATCAAGAAGATGCAATTGAATTATTGCGTAAAGGATGCGAGACTATCATCCTTTCTGAAGGTGGTGAAAGTAAATCCGAACGTGCTAAACAAGCAAAAGCCTTAATTCTATTATTGTCGGGGTATGTCGCAAATCGTCAACACATCCATACGATAAATAATGCTACCTACTCCATGGAAGAGTTTAACTTTAATAACCTCAAGGAAGCTGCTGGATATGCACGTCGAGGAAGTAATAGTGCAGTTTTGAAGCGAATTGAATATTATTGCAACCATCGTCTGTTGCAAGATGGTAATGTAATTATTGATACGCCGGGTATTGATGCGCCGGTGGAAAAAGATGCACAGTTAACTTATACAAAAATTCAGCATCCCGATACTTCTGCGGTAGTCTGTGTTTTAAAACCCGCGTCAATGGGTGATATGACAAAGGCTGAAACTCAACTTTTAGAAGTAATTCGTAATAATCCAGGAATTAGGGATAGGGTTTTTTACGTTTTCAATCGGATTGATGAAAGTTGGTACAATACCGACTTGAGACAAAGACTAGATAATTTAATTAGTACCCAGTTTCAGGATGGTAGTAGGGTTTTTAAAACCAGTGGATTGTTAGGATTTTACGGTAGTCAGATTAAACAAACAAGTCAAAAAGATCGGTTTGGTTTAGATTCGGTTTTTGCTGGTAAGATTCATCAAACAAGTAATCAAACAACGAATCAAACTAATAATACAGCAGAATCAGAGGAAGAAACGCCGCAGTTTGTGTACGAATTTCTGCGTTATTGTACTGCTTCGGGTAAACTATCTGCTGATAAATTTCGGATTTCTGTGAATAATTTTGAAAGTCGAAATCAGAATTATCTGAGAATTTTATCAGAGCAAGGAAACTTGTTAATTAATCAATTGATTCAAGATAGTGGTGTTGAGGATTTTAAAACAGCTATTACTCGCTATCTTACTCAAGAAAAACGTTCTCAGTTATTTAAAAATTTGGCTGACGATTTAGAAGATGTTTGTATTAAACTGAAAAAATACTATCAAGATATACAGCGAGATTTAGACAGTCAACCACAAGAAATTGAGGCAATGAAAGCTCAGGAATTGCAACGTCTCAATCAACAATTACAACAAGTAGGAAATGATTTTCGCAACCATATTGCAGCAGAAGTTAATCAGGTGGTAACCAATGCGTGCCATAACTTTGAAGCGGATTTTAATGGATTGCGATCGCTAATGATTCACCGTTTGGATGAATTGTTAGATACTTTCTCTGTTGCGGATACTTATAAACGTGCGACTTTGAGTCATCCTCGCAATGCAACAGCACCTTTGATTGCTATTTTAGTAGAAGCATTGTATTATTTATCAAATCAGTTGGAAGATATTTTAGTAAAGTCTTCCGAGGATATTGTTGCCCGTTTTTTTCAACGTTTAAATGAAAGAATTACTAAGGCTGAATATTATCGTCAACTATACCGTTTATTAGGTAATGATGGAGGTTTGGAACAAGAATTAGAGAATTTAAAACAGCAGATTGCTCTAGCTTTAAAAAATGCAGCGCGGGTAGAGTGCGATCGATTTGCCAGAGAAAGTCCTAGATTTTATGATGAAGGTACTTTTTCAATATATCAGTTTCGCCAAACTTTACAGCAAACTTCTCAAGCTTACGATTGTGAAAGTATGGTAGATGCGGAAGCTGCAATTAGACAATTATTAAAGCTAGATTTTGAACCAAAAGTCAGCAAAACGATTCGTATAACCTTCCGTCAAACGATTAATCAAAGTTTTAAAACTCAGCTTTTGCCAATGGCAGAAATCAAGAGTGATGAAATTCTACAACAATATCCCAAAGCACGGGCTTATTTAGAGGAAACTTTGCAAAAAGAAGCTCAAGAGAAGATTGCTCACAACAAACTACTCTTAGATGCTGTTTCTGAAAAAATTGCCACCTTCAACCAATCGACTTCCGGTATCAACCTTTGCTTGGAAGCGATGCAACTCTACGAGCATTTATTACCCACCATCGAGTCAATTGATAGTACGTCATCTGAAAACAACGGTTATGCTCAAAATATAGCCCAAATTATCTAACCTTAACGATTGATGTTGTTTCTGTGACAGAGATATCAGAAAAATATTGGTAACTTAATTGAAACTTATCCTAAATTAATAGACTGAGATGAAAAGTAAATTCAAACCTTTGAGTTGCAACGACGATGATGTTTTGTCTTACAAAGGTAGCTTGCTCAAATTTAGTCAGTTTAAGCAACAGTTAGAAAATGAATTATGGGAAAAAGTAAACTATCTTCTCACAAAAGAAAATAATGGTTGTAATAGCAGAGAAAGAATATACGATTTAATTAATAATTCTTTTAGTTCCTGCAATATCAGCGTCACCTTATCTTCACCAGAAGAAGGGAATGATTGTGAGATTCTCCGACTTGGTGCTAAAAGTTGGCAGAAAGGAAAAATTAGAAGCAATTCATTTATCAATTTCTTTCCCAATGATAAAGGTTCTAATCAAAGAGTTCAAATTCAGTTTGATTTAGAATTTTTATCTGAAGAAAATGAAGTTAAACAGCCTCAATTATCTTTTGATGATATAAGGTATGCTGCATAAAATATCAAATAGTTTTTCTTGGAATATCTTAAATTAATTAATTTTATTTCTGTCTGTCTCTGGGTTTAACAGAGAATTACATTAAACAGATATCATCTCTTTTTTTGCATCACATCAATAGAGAGATGAAAAATTAGTGACGGATTCGCATTCAAAAAAATGTGATGCAATAAATTATCCACAAATCTAAAAATTTAAAATTAAGTATGCATTGTCAAGTTGAATCTTTAATTGAAGACAGCGAGTTTATTCTATTAAATAATATGGTTTTTAATGCCAATCAAATTAAAAACAATATTGTTACAGATTTTAAACCAAGAGAGAATGATTTAAACTTTTGTCGTAAAAATACATTTTTGAAAAAATATTTTCGAGAAATAAATAACCAAGGAATATTTAACCGCATCGAATGGAAGTTTTGGTTAAAAAAAGATGTTGAATGCGAATTGATGACATTTGATAAAGTTAAACAAGTCGATAAATTGCAACTCAGAGTTATTTTAAATTTTTCATCAACATTACAAATAATTAATAATCATACATTTGATGACTTATCTGACAAAGAAAATCAGAATCATGAATATTTTGGATTAAAAGTTTTATTAAATTATTCTCTCCAAGAATTAGAAACTGAAGAAAAATCAACAAAAATACCGACAAAAATCAATTATATAGATACAATAGCTTTCCCAAATATTAATGAGCAAAACAATGAGCAAAACACCGCGTATTCCTATCCCCTCAGCAGTCAGAAAATATGTATTTGAACGCAATAATTACCAGTGTCAAAGCTGCGGTAAACAAAATGCAGAAAGTCAATTAACTATTGATCATATTATTCCTTTAGTGCGTGGTGGTTCAAACGATATCAGTAATTTACAAACTTTGTGCTTTACCTGCAATCGTCAGAAAACTGATAATATTGATAATCGATTTCGACGTTATTTTGATTAGTTGCGAATATCGCGGTTTTTAAATAGTAATCGCAACGCCTCCTTATTTAAGGGTACCGACTATAAATCGCGACTATACGAGCAAAAGCCGCATAAGCAGGTTATAAATCATCAAGTTTTTACTATTAACACAAAAAAATAAGGTTTCAAAACTTATTCCCCAGTCAAAAGTAAATTCACGTTAATTAAGTATTGCATTTTTTATCAATAATTTGAAAAAGACGTTGCATTGCAACGTCTCTACATAATTTTAATTCAACTGACTCAACCAATAACTAACATCAACTTTTAATTTATGTCCTAATTTCAAAAGTTGACGCAATTGATTTTTATCTTTATTGTTGAAAATTTCATTGATAGATTTAGGCAGTATTTCACTGTGTAAACAACTAAAGTATAATTCTTGAGAACGTTCTAAAGAAATGCCTAAATTTAACTTTTCTTCAACTTCAATCAATTTTTCCAATCGCTGGATGTGAAAATCAAAATTGCCGTTGGTATCGTACAATAACTGCCACAATAAACCTAAACTCAATCCCTCAAGTATCTGCTTTCCTTCCAGCAAATTCAAGTGACAACGTAAATGTTTCGCTTCATTGGCGATCGCCTCTAATTCTACCAGATGATTCCAACTTGATTGCGCTTCGTCAATATCCTGTTCGAGGGTACGCAATGTCATCATACACCGATATTCTAAGGCGATTTCTGCTGCTGCCTGTAATTCTTTGGGTGCTTCTAATCCATCTCGGTGGAATGCCATCAACACTCCGTAATTATCCCGATACATTTGAGTATAAAGTTGGTCTACTCTTGTTAAAGTTTCTCGGCTCAATAAGCGCATTAATCGATGACGTTCCTCGGCGAACAAATTTTGTAAATTGAAGGATTCTTCGCCAAATAATTGGGTCATGACTAAAATAATATGAGCCGTACTTCCCTGCTGTAAAGCAGTTAACAACTTATCTTTAAGTTGAGTATAATTACGTTTTCCTTCAAACGGTTGAATACAGCAATGAAAATCCCAACCTCCCAAATGCAATACGGCAAATGTCATTTGCTGACTTTCCCATGTCACTTGCGATACCAACTTTAAATGTCCTACCGCCAGCGTTAGAGAACCCAAACGTTGCAGTTGATAATCTAATTCGCTCGCTGTATAGCAATAAACCTGTTTTTGATAGATATCCGAATCATCATCGTTGTCTTTCATGTCAGCAAAACCTGACATTTTCTCTACAGGTTGGTGTCCATTAAATAACGACGTAATTGCGTGGTGCGCTGCAACTTGTTTAAAACTAATTTGGGAAGGTAACACCAACTGACGATAAACTTCAGCCCCGGTTCTAAAACCATCAATATTGCTCGGAGCCTGATCAAGTCTTTTGAGGAAACCTTTTTCCAGTTGTACCCCAGCCACTTCTGCGGCTAATTCCATAGCGCGGGAAGCGTAACGGAGAATTTGAGTTCCTTCGGGACGGGAAATTTCTTCAAAAAACCATCCGCAACTGGTAAACATTAATAATGAGTGACGCTGCATTTCTAACAAACGTAAAGCGTCTACCTGTTCTGATGCTTGTAGCTGATGTTTTTGATGCCGATTCAAAAAGCTGGAAATATTATTAGCACTGCGGTCTAATACAATTTCTATATATTCATCTCGTGTTTTCCAAGGATCAGAAAAAAACTTGCTCCCTTGTTCCTCGTATACTTCCACAAGTCGATCCCGCAGCCAATTGAGAGTATCACGTAAAGGTCTACGCCATTTTAAATGCCAATTGGGCGCACCACCACAACCACAATCATCTTGCCATCGATCGACACCGTGAGCGCAGCTCCAGGCTGTGACAGGTTTTAATTCAACTTCCCATGTCGGAGTATTTAAACTCAGATAATGAGCAAAATTAGTTACCGTCCAACCCCGATGAGGGAATTCTTGAGTAAAAGCATAAGCCAAAGTTTTCTCAGTACCCTTTTTATGGTGTCCGAAAGTTTCCCCGTCGGTAGCCACCGAAATTACTTGAGACTGACGACGATCGCCGCGAACTGCTGCACCGATACGTCCCGCAAAGTGGCTCGAATTATAGACTACATCGCTAAAACCCATGTCTCGTGAAATCGGACCATCATAGAAAAAGATATCAATATATTGGCGTTCTGACTCATTTCCTGGTAAATAACAGCGATAGGGACGAGTGGGATCGATTTGATTTCCGCCGACTTCGTGCCATTCAGATTCCGGATGAGAAGATGTGGGGATCAAACGACAACGCTCGGCTTGGGAAGGTGCAAGCACAATGAAGCGAATACCTTCATTTACCAAAGCTTGTAGTGTTGCATAATCAACAGCAGCTTCAGCCAACCACATTCCTTCGGGATCGCGTCCGAAACGAAACCGAAAATCTGCTTTACCCCAACGAATTTGTAAATATTTATCGCGTTCGCTAGCCAACGGCATAATAATGTGATTATATACTTGCGCGATCGCGTTACCATGACCGTTGAGACGCTCGCTACTTTTTCGATCTGCGTCGATAATTTGCTGATATACATCAATATCGTAATTTTGCAACCATGACATCAAGGTTGGACCGATATTGAAGCTCATATACTCAAAATTATTTACGATCCCCGCCACCTCACCATGCTCATTTAGAATTCTGGCAAAGGCATTTGGACGATAACACTCGTGATGAATTCGTTCATTCCAATTGTGAAACGGTGCAGCACCCGGTTGACGCTCAATCGCGTTTAAATAAGGGTTTTCTCTTGGTGGCTGATAGAAATGACCGTGTACTGTAATATAAACTCCTGTAGCCGTTTTTAATGGGTTGTGTTTAGGAGCATCGGTATTTTCATTTTGAATCAAGTTTGCACCAACAGAAGTTGGTAACTCAGCAGTAGAAGTCATGTAGAGTTATTCCTTATTGAGATAAACTTGCGGTTCAAGCAGAACACAATCTAATATCGTTTTCTTACAGAAGGCTATTTTCAGAAATTGTAGATGAAAATTTTACACGAATAATCTAACTTGAATTTGTTTAAGCACTGTAGAATTGGCATTTGCATTCCCGCTTATACTAAATGTCAACCAGCGATTTATCAAGTATTGTTTTGACAAACTGTAAGAAAAAAATCAGCAATGAAAAGCAAAATTTTCCCCCGGTGGTCTTAGGGAAAATTTTAATTCTCTCTTAATACATTAAAACTCATTTTTAGTATACAATATTATCTGATTTTTAGAATTTTTGCAAAGAAAGATTGCTGATACTATGTAAAACGTAATCTTATTTTATATATCCGGAGAAAAAATCAAACCAGTAAAATCTCGGAAGCCTTTAAAAACGGGCTTCAGACTATTCTAGAATCTGAAGCCCCGTCTTCATATATTTGAGTAATATTAAGTATTACTGGAATGAACATTAATAATAATAATGAAGAAGATTATGATCAATTTGTCAAATAATTAGTTACTGTTTCTTCAGATAAGACTCTTATAATGCAAGACTTACGGTGACTAATCCACGTCAACTTCAGGTGACAAATGTCTGGAAAAAAAATTCTGTTTCTGTTTCCACTAGCTTTTATTCCCGTTTCTGTAGTCGCAAACTATCTTGGATGGGAAGATTTGATCATATTCATTTTGTCTGGATTGGCAATAATCCCCTTAGCGGCTTGGATGGGTACAGCCACCGAAGAAATTGCAGTAGTAGTAGGACCTAACCTTGGAGGGTTGTTAAATGCCACTTTTGGTAATGCTACAGAATTGATTATTGCAATTATCGCTCTGAGGGCTGGTTATGTAAACGTCGTCAAAGCTAGTATTACAGGTTCCATTATTAGTAACTTGCTTTTAGTAATGGGACTTGCCATGCTTTTGGGTGGAATTCGCTACAAAGAACAAACATTTCAATCATTAGTAGCGCGGATGAATGCAGCAGCCATGAATTTGGCAGTGATTGCGATTCTAATTCCAACAGCAGTTAACTATACCTCAGAAGGAATTAGCCAAACAACTTTGCAAAACCTTTCTCTTGCTGTAGCTGTAGTGTTAATAATAGTTTACCTTTTGACTTTATTATTCTCGATGAAAACTCACTCCTATCTATATGATGTGGGTGTAGCAGAAACAGAAGCGATGGCAACTCCTGAACATAAACCAAATCTTGTGCTGTGGATTGGGGTATTGCTTGTATCTACGATAGTAGTAGCTTTTGAGTCAGAATTACTGGTTGATTCTTTAGAAACAGCTACATCTCAACTCGGTTTGACGGCACTATTTACAGGTGTAATTATAGTCCCCATCATCGGTAACGCCGCAGAACACGCTACAGCAGTTACTGTGGCAATGAAGGATAAAATGGATCTTTCGGTTTCTGTAGCAGTTGGTTCTAGTATGCAAATCGCCTTATTTGTTGCTCCTGTCTTAGTCATAATTGGAAAATTTTTAGGACAACCAATGGATTTAGATTTTCACCCTTTTGAATTAGTAGCTGTAGCTGCCTCAGTATTAATTGCAAACAGCATCAGTTCTGATGGAAAATCAAACTGGTTAGAAGGAACTTTACTCTTGGCAACTTACGCTGTAATCGGATTCGCTTTCTTCTTTCATCCCATAATTGAAGGTATTGGTTAATTGGTAATTGGTAATGGGTAATTGGTAATGGGTAATGGGTAAAGGGTAATTGGTAATTGCTAATTGGTAATTGGAGATGGTAAATAATCAGCAGTTATGCCCCATCCCCC
>NZ_JADEWL010000267.1 GCF_015207665.1 Plectonema cf. radiosum LEGE 06105 | reverse complement strand
GGGGGAAAGAATGTTTAATTCCTAACTGCTAACATACAGACCTTTAACCTTAAACCTTTAACCTTATGAACACTTTATCAGCTTTACAACAATTAATCGATGTGGTGGCAAAATTGCGATCGCCGTCGGGTGGTTGTCCTTGGGATTTACAACAAACTCCCGAAACTCTTACTCCTTATGTGATTGAGGAGGCTTACGAGGTTGTTGATGCGATTCAAAGCGGTGATAAAAATCATGTTGCTGAAGAATTGGGTGATTTACTTTTACAAGTTGTGTTGCAAGCACAAATTTATGGCGAATATGGTGATTTTACGCTCTCAGAAGTCGCTCAAGGTATTACTCAAAAGTTAATTCGTCGTCATCCTCATGTTTTTGGTGATGTGTCGGTAGAAAATGTGGATGAAGTGAAGCAAAATTGGGAAGAAATCAAAGCTACTGAAAAAGGCGAAAACACGGCTGATAGTCACAAATTAACTAACAAGCTCAGTGGTTATACTCGCAAAATGCCGCCGTTAATGGCAACGATGAAAATTTCTCAAAAGGCTGCTGAAATTGGCTTTGAGTGGGAAAATATCGATGGTGTCTGGGAAAAATTTGAGGAAGAATTAGCAGAGTTTAAACAAGCTTTAGCAGAGGAAACACCGGAAAGACAGCAAGAAGAATTAGGCGATTTATTATTTAGTATTGCTCAGTTGGCAAGATGGAATAATTTAGACCCCAGCGAAGCTTTACAAGGCACAAATAAACGATTTATTCAGCGATTACGTCATATGGAAGATTTTGCCCAGCGTCCGCTTTCGGAATATAGTTTGTTAGAGTTGGAAGCGCTTTGGCAGCAAGCGAAAGTAAAATTAAAATAATCTATTTACCCGGAGGGGTAGGTGTTTAAAATGTTAGCGTAAATCTTGCGGTTTTTATGCTAACGATATCTGAAATTTAGGAAGATGTAATTACAAATTAAATCATAGGATGAATTATGACTGCTTTAACTTTACAAATACCTCCCCAACTCAAGTTTACAGATGACGAATTTGAACAAATTGTCGCTTTTAATCAAGAATTACGTTTAGAATTAACAGAGCAAGGGGAATTAATTATTATGTCACCAACAGGAGGAGAAACCGGAAATCGTAATTTTGATTTAATTGGTCAAATATGGTTTTGGAACCGTAAAAATAATTTAGGAAAAGCTTTTGATTCTTCTACAGGTTTTAAACTTCCTAACGGTGCTACTCGTTCCCCCGATGCTTCTTGGATAACAATGGAAAGATGGGATTCCCTTACACCACAACAAAGAAAGAAATTTTTACCTTTGTGTCCTGATTTTGCTGTGGAATTGGTATCTGAAAGTGATGATGTGGAAGATGCCAGAAAAAAGATGCGCGAATATATCGCGAATGGTTTAAGGTTAGGTTGGTTAATTAACCCGAAAGATAAACAAGTTGAAATTTATCGTATTGGCAAGGAAGTAGAAATTTTGCAATCTCCTAAAACTTTATCTGGGGAAAATATGCTGACTGATTTTACTTTAGATTTACAAACCATTCTTGCATAAATTAAACTTTCCTCCGCCTACTTTTCCATTCCTCTACCGCTAAGAAGTGGGAAACTTCTGAACTGCAAAGAGTGGTAGCATGAACCTCATCTGATTGATTGTACCAACTGTTTCCAACACTCTTCTACTAGTTCAAAAATTTCCGACTAAAAAAAACTCCCCTGCTCCTAACTTTCCTAAACGTTCATCTGCTGCTTTTGATAAAGGGAATAATATAACCCTTTCTGCCGCAACAATTGATCATGGGTTCCTCTCTCGGCAATGATTCCTTTTTCCATGACTAATATCATGTCGGCACGTTTCAATGGTGCGAAACGGTGTGCAATTAAAAATACTGTCTTTCCTTGTGTAGTCCTTTGTAAATTTTGCAACACCTGTTGTTCGGTTTCGCTATCGAGAGCGCTGGTTGCTTCATCCAAAATTAATATTGGTGCTTGCAGTAGGAATAATCTGGCTAAAGCAATGCGCTGTCTTTGTCCCCCGGATAATGCGGTACCTCTTTCCCCGACGTTGCTTTCATAGCCTTGGGGTAGTTCGCTGATGAAATCGTGAGCAACTGCCATTCTCGCGGCTTGTACTACTTGCTCAGCGGTGATTTCGGGATTTCCTAAAGTTATATTGTCCAGGATGCTGCCGTTAAACAAAAAGTCTTCTTGTAAAACTACACCTATTTGTTGACGCAAGGAAGCTAAATCAACGCTTTTCACATCAAAACCATCAATTAAAATGCGTCCGGATTCGATTTGATAAAGTCTTTGTAGCAGCTTGGAAAGCGTACTTTTACCGGAACCACTGCGTCCGACTATACCGACAAATTGACCAGGTTCTACGTTAAAGGAAATCCCTTTGAGAATCGGTTCGGTATTAGCTTTGTAACGGAAGAATACTTGGTCAAAAATAACTTCTCCTTCGAGGGGTGGTAGTACTAATCCAGTTCCTGGTTCTGCTTCCGGATTAACGTTGAGAATGTCGCCGATTCTATCTACCGATAACAATACTTGCTGTAAATTTTGCCACAATTGAACTAATCTTAATAAAGGTCCGGTAACTCTTCCCGAAAGCATTTGAAAAGCTACCAATTGTCCGACGGTAAAGTTGTTTTCAATAACTAATTTGGCTCCAAACCACAGAATCAACAGGCTGGATAGTTTAGTCAGAAAG
Organism: Plectonema cf. radiosum LEGE 06105; assembly: GCF_015207665.1. Classification (GTDB taxonomy): domain Bacteria; phylum Cyanobacteriota; class Cyanobacteriia; order Cyanobacteriales; family Nostocaceae; genus Rivularia; species Rivularia radiosa_A. Next base: position 1,146 of record NZ_JADEWL010000267.1, on the reverse strand, counting down.
TCGCCGATGTTACTACTAATATTAGATGTGGTAGAAGCCTTGAAACCAGTACGGATAAAGCGAGCAAATAAACCTTCCCATCTATCCCGCGTTGCTGGTTCGGCTGCATGGGCTTTTACCGAATGAATTCCTGTAACTGTTTCTACTAAGAACGATTGACTGTCAGCGCTCCGGTTAAATGTTTCGTTGAGCCATCTGCGGAGAATTGGTGTTGCAATCAGGGTAAGAAGGGCGAATAAAGGTAATACAGCTAAGGCTACGAAAGTCAAGGTACTACTGTAATAAAACATGAGTACCAGATAAACTACAGCAAATATGCTGTCAAGAACTACAGTTAATGCTGTACCCGTGAGAAACTGCCGGATTTGTTCTAATTCCTGTACCCGTGCCACCGTATCGCCTACCCGTCGCGATTCAAAATAAGATAAAGGTAAGCGCATTAAGTGACGAAATAGCTGCGCTGATAAACTTAAATCCAAACGACGCGCTGTATGGGTGAAAATGAATAAGCGGAGAATTCCTAGCACCGACTCGAATACTGCTACTAATAACAGCGCGATCGCCATTACGTCAAGAGTCGCTATACTCTCTTGCACCATGACTTTATCGATGATGACTTGAGTAATTAGCGGTGTGGTTAATCCCAACAGTTGTAAGGTAAAAGATGCTAAAAGTACTTCTGTAAGTAAACCTTTGTATTGCCAAACTGCCGGTAAAAACCAACTCAGGTTAAACTTTTCTTGCTTTTGAACGAGTTCTACTTGCCATAAATAGCCATCCCAAAACTGTTCGAGTTCGGCACGGGAGACTGTTTCGCAAGTGCAGTCGGGATTTTGTGGGTTAGCAACAATCAATTTATTGCCTTTGCGGGCATAAGTTACAACCCAATTAGCTGAATCCGATTCACCCCATAACAATAAAGCTGGAAAAGCAAGTTGTTGTAAATCATCCCAACTCACCCGTAACCTCCGCAGCACAAAACCCAGCTTCTCACCAGCTTCAACAACATTTTTGGGACGTTGCGATGTCATGTGACGCTGCACCCACTCCAACTTCACCGAAATTTCCAGAAACTGCGCCACCATTGTCAAACAAGCCGCAGCACTATTCGAGCTATAAACGAACGGATAGCCGGATGTTATGGGG
>NZ_JADEWL010000070.1 GCF_015207665.1 Plectonema cf. radiosum LEGE 06105 | reverse complement strand
ATGGGGAGAGGAGTTAGTACCACCGGAGTTATGAGTTTTGACCTTTAACCTTTAACCTCTAACCTTTAACCTCTAACCTTTAACCTTTAACCTTTGACCTTTAACCTTATTTGGTGCATGAGAGATAAAATTGACGCTCTGACACAAAATCTAGCTCGTACCATTGTTGGTAAATCTGAAGCTATCCGCTTGGTGTTGGTTGCTTTGTTGGGTGGGGGACACGCTTTGCTTGAAGACGTTCCCGGAGTGGGTAAGACGCTACTAGCGAAATCTTTGGCTCGTTCTATTGATGGAAAGTTTCAAAGGCTACAATGCACACCTGACTTACTACCGACTGATATTACGGGTACAAACATTTGGAACCCCAAAACTGGTGAATTTACTTTTCTCGAAGGTTGCATTTTTGCCAACGTGATGTTAGCAGACGAAATCAACCGCGCTACACCCCGGACTCAATCGGCTTTGCTAGAAGTGATGGAAGAAGGTCAAGTCACAGTTGATGGTGTCTCTCGTACTGTTCCCGCACCGTTTTTTGTCATCGCTACTCAAAACCCGGTTGAATATCAAGGTACTTTCCCTTTACCGGAAGCGCAAATGGATAGATTTATGTTGTCCTTGAGCTTGGGTTATCCAACGGAACAAGAAGAGTTGCAATTACTACAACGACTCCAGACTAGCAGTAAATTTACTGAATTACAACCTTGCATCACCTTAGCAGAAGTGGAAGAATTACAGCGAATTTGTGCTGGAATTAAGGTAGAAAGTTCGTTGCAGCAATATATGCTTGACTTGGTACGGGCGACGAGATGCGATGAGGAAATTACTCTCGGTATTAGTCCGAGGGGTACTGTAGCATTACACCGCGCTACTCAAGCCTTTGCGTATCTTTGCGGACGGGATTATGCAATTCCCGATGACGTGAAATTTATCGCTCCTCATGTTTTGAGTCATCGTTTGATTCCTGTAGGAGGAAGAAGAGCGCAAAGTATTATGGAACGTTTGTTACGAGTGGTAGCGATTCCGTAAGGATTCAGTAATAAGGGAGTAGGGAGTGGTTAAGTAATCACAGAAGTCGGGTTTTTACGAGCTTCTATTGGTAATACGAGAAAACAGTCATAAAAACCCGACTTCTTACATCTGGAATTGACACATTAATAAGGAATTGAGTATATTTTCCTTGGGGAGTTGTAAAGACTTGAACTGTGCCGGTAGCATAAGTTAATTTAGGAAACACATTACTTTAATATTCAGTATTCCCAAATTCGCTTTATGAATAAACAGTTATCAAGTATTAGTTATTTAAAGTTTATTACAAATAAAATTTCCGAAACTTATAGCTGTAGTAAATACTTAATTACTGTATTTTTATCTACACTTAATTAAACAATTATTTTAAATTGAATGATAATTTAGATGCTTACTTAATAAACCGATGACAATTTCCGGTATTTCCAAATGTGGTAGTACCCCAGTATCGGGTATGGCATGAAAATCTTTAATTGTATTGGGATTTAAATCTGCTAAACGTTTTCCTAAGTTCATATCAATAAACTGTGCTTTTTCACCCCAGAGTATTGCTGTAGGTACGGTGAGTTGTTTAACATATAGACTCAAATCAAAATACAAATCACCGCGTAAAAACGATAAAGCAGCAAATTTAGCATCAGGTTGCTGAGCGGAAGCTAAATAAGCTTGTACAATTTCTTCTGATATACGTGCGGGTTTTGCAAATAGGAAACTTTGTAAAAAATTCCTGACGGCAAACTCATTTTCCGCACCCAATTTATAAATCAAACTATCTAAAAGTGGTGTATTTATAACCTCTAAAGGAAGTCTACGTCCGCTACTTTGTCCAAAATCATCAAATCCAGAAGGGCATGAGAGAAATAAGGTTTTAAATAATTGCGGTTGTTGAATAGCAAGACGAATAATCAAAGCAGCAGTCAGAGAAGAGGCTATAACTGTTACAGGTTCTTGACAAGTTTGTTTAATAAATTCTTTGATAGTGGTGATATAATCATTGACTTGATAATTGCGTACCGGATGAGAAGATTCACCCCAACCGATTAAATCTGGTGCAATAATACGGTGAGTTCCAGCAAAAGCAGAGTATACTTTCGCCCATTCATAAGCAGAGGCACCACCACCAAAATTATGTAGAAAAATTAAGGGAGGTAAATTTTCATTAATATCCCAAGGTGCAGCGGTTTGAGTGTAATAAACCATTGTTCCAAGGGATGTTTGAATAATTTTATGCCCAAAGCCAGGAGGTTGAAATTGAAGCATAGGAGTTAGTTGACAGTTGACAGTTGACAGTGGACAGTTGACAGTTGACGTTATCAATTAGTTGAGTGATTGGTAATGCTCACGTTCCCTTTAACCTTTAACCTTTAACCTTTGACCTTTGACCTTTATTCATTGTTTACTGATTTGCACAAGTTTGTCGAGATTGTCGCCACTAATATGATAAGCTGCTCCGAATCCAATTACGAAACGACCGTTATGGGGAGTTAGCTTAAAAATCCGAAAATCGGCTAAACCGCGCAACATTTCAATAATTTCACCAAAACGAGTTTGGAATTTATCCACTATTTTTTTCCATTCATCAGTTTCGCGCTCTATCAAACTCGCGCTACAATCATAACTGAGTCTCCGACGAGCAAATATTTGTGAGGTTTTCGCTTCATCTTCAATAAACAAAACACTTAACCTAGGGTTAATGTTGAGATTTTGCGTATGTGTTGAAAGCCCGCTAACGTAAATATAAATATTTTTGAATTCGTCCATTACAAAGGGAGTATAACTACCATTAGGCATTCCCTGATTATTTACCGTACTAATAATAATACTTTGGATTTGTTGGGTAAACTGCTGGTATTCTGCTGTCGCTTTTTCTAATTGATTCATAAAATTAACTTAACTAATTTTTGAAATAATTTCTGAATTTGCTAGAAGTCAAAGGAGAAGGCTATATATTAGAAGCTAAACGAAGCTACACTTACACATTTAAAGATTTTAAATCGGGTTTGTGGTTTTAGGTACTATGTTTGTTTAAACTGTACAAATTAAGTTACATAATGAAAAATATTAAAGTAAATCAATTCATCCATTTGAATGTAAGTTCATTTTAATATACAATTTTTAATGTAAATCCGATTTTGCGAGCAAGAATTATAATTAAAAATTAACATAAATCTAAATTTGGTACTCAGGAGTATATTTTTTCTATCATAGGTATGATTACTTTACTCGTGCATGAATGGAAATTTAATTTGATGGAATTAAAAATAATTGAAAAATCATAGATATAAATTATTTGAGGAAAACTGATAATTGAAATATGTGGAATTTAAACAGATTTGTGAAAACTATAACCTTTTTTGAAGTAATCCCTTTACTTAACTGGGTACAAGATTTATTCACAAGTGATAAGGAAAATAGAAATCAATTAATTGGAGCAAAAGAAATGGGTGCTGTATTAGTAGCAGGTGCAACGGGTGGTGTGGGAAGAAGAGTTGTAAAACGGCTAATTGAAAAAGGTTACAAAGTAAGATGTCTAGTGCGTGATATTGATAAAGCCAGTTCAATAGTTGACGATAAAGCCGATTTTATAGTTGGAGATATTACCCAACCAGAAACTTTAAATTCCCTTGTAACCACGAATATCCAAGCAGTTATTTGTTGTACTGCGGTGCGAGTACAACCAGTAGAAGGAGATACACCGGATAGGGCAAAATACAATCAAGGCATTAAATTTTATATGCCAGAAATTGTTGGTGACACTCCAGAAAATGTAGAATATAAAGGTGTAAAAAACTTAATCGAAGCTGTTAGTAAAAATTTGCCGCCATCAAACGAAAAGTTAATATTTGACTTTAGTAATCCATCCATGGAAATTAAAAATATTTGGGGTGCGGTAGATGATGTAGTTATGGGTGGAGTTAGTCAGAGTAATATTCAATTGTCTTCAGGTAAAGCTGTATTTTTTGGTAATGTTTCCACAGAAAATTCCGGGGGATTTGCTTCAGTTAGAACCAAAAATTTTGACCCATCTTTTAATTTATCTGGTTATCAAGGTGTAGAAATACGAGTTAAAGGAGATGGAAAACGCTACAAATTCATTTTGCGTACAGAAACGAATTGGGATGGTATGGGCTATTGTTATTCCTGCGATACTCAAGCAGATACTTGGATAAATATTAAGATTCCTTTTACAGAATTAATTCCGGTTTTTCGCGCCAAAACTGTAAAAGATGCTTCGACAATTGACGTTAATAAAATTTGTTCTTTTCAATTAATGTTGAGCAAATTTGAATATGATGGAGAATTAAATCCTCACTTTTCTCCAGGTGCTTTTGCTTTAGAAGTCGAAACAATTAAAGCTTACGGAGGACAAACCCTACCGCAATTTATTTTAGTAAGTTCAGCAGGAGTAACTCGTCCGGGAAGACCAGGTATAAACTTAGAAGAAGAACCACCAGCAGTCAAATTAAACGACCAACTTGGAGGAATTTTAACATGGAAATTGAAAGGAGAAGATACTTTAAGAGCAAGTGGAATTCCTTACACTATAATTAGACCATGTGCTTTGACAGAAGAACCAGGTGGTAAAGAATTAATTTTGGAGCAAGGTGATAATATTAGGGGCAAAATTAGCCGTGAAGATATTGCTAAACTTTGTGTACAAGCCTTACAAGAGCCATCAGCTTGTAATGTTACTTTTGAGGTAAAGCAAGGAGAAAATAACGCAAGTTATATCGATTGGGATAAATTATTTAAAACTGTGAATGGGGGATAGGTAATTGGTAATGGGAGATAGGTAATTGTTAGGATTTAATAATAATTATCTTCTGTTTGTTTATTACTTGTTTACTAATTGATCAAATGTTTAATCTAGCAAAGTTATTATCTGTAATAATTTTAGTAATTATAATTTGGGGTGGATTATTTACCGATATCGCTGTTTCTGGATTATTAGAGTCGCGTCTAAATAATTTAGAATCGAGATTTTACCGTTTAGAATCCCAAGTAAATCGGATCGAAATGCAAGGTAATCGAGGTAGTTCATCACCAAAAATTCCCAATACTTCTTTACCATCGCAACGTTCTGGTAGAAGATTATCGCAATCAGAACGTGATAAAATGTTTGATAGATTATCAACTTTAGTAATTGAATTAAGACAGGATGTTAATCAGTTACAAAAGCGAGTTTCTCAATTAGAAAATACCGATAATTAAGCGACTGTATCGGACAAATGAAAAATATTCAAATAATCACTAATAATTAACAACTAATAACTAACAAATAACTATGAATCTTCTTACCTATATCATGCATTTAGCTGGTTCTGGTGCAAGTGCTTATTTTAGTGCTTTGCAAATTCGGGATATTAAAACCCGTCCAAATATTTTAGCCGGATTTCAACTAGCAGAATCGGGTTCCGTTCCTTTTTTAACTAACCTCAGTCAACGAGCTGCAAAAGAAGGTGATACATGGCTTGCGGAGAAATTAGCTCTTCACGCAAAAGACGAAAATAAACACGGACAAATTTTTGCGATCGCGCTTAAACAACTTGACAAAAAAGTCAGAGACTTTAAAAATCAGTCATCAGAAACAAGGGAAGAAAACACAACCGAGAAAAAATCAAAACCACGTCGAAGTCCCTTTTTTGCTACATACTATGAAGGTTATTCTTCAGAACAATTAAAAGCAGAATCCATTGATTGGAATGTGTTTATGGCTAGCACTTATATATTAGAGTTGGATGCAAGCAAAGATTTTGCTCGAATGGCGAAAGTTTTACCCGATAATGACTCCAAATCACGTCACCTTAAATTAAGAATGCTCAGCATTGCCAAAGATGAAACAACCCATGCAGCATATCTTCACGAAGCAATGACACGACGAATGAGCGTAACCCAAGTAGAGCAATTAGTTGATGAATGGCGATCGCGCAAAGTAAATGCCATAACAGCGTATATTACTAACAAGTTACAGGGTAAAGATAATGCACGTTCTTTAGTAGAAGATGATGAATCATCTGATAAAGAAACCGAATTGATAGTTGTTTGATAAAAATAGTCTTTTTAAACTTAAAAAAAATGGTCGCATCCCCACAACAAAATTACATCACCCCAGAAGAATACCTCCAATTGGAATTAGAAAGCGATGTTAAACACGAATACATCGATGGTTATGCTTATGCAATGGCTGGTGCTAATGATGCTCATGTAACTGTTTCATTAAACTTAGCTACACTCCTCCGCAGTCATGTCAGGGGTTCTGGTTGTCGAGTTTACATTTCCGACATGAAAGCTCGCATCGAAAAATCAAATCGATATTATTACCCTGATATCATGATTACTTGTGATGAACGAGATAAAGAAAATACCACAGAAAAGAAATTCCCTTGCTTAATTGTGGAAGTTTTATCTGATTCAACAGAAGCATTTGATAGAGGTGATAAATTTGCCGATTATCAATTATTAGAAACCCTTCAAGAGTACGTTTTAATTAATGTCAAACGTCAGAGAATTGAATGCTTTCGGCGTAACAATGAAGGGCTTTGGGTATTACAATCTTATACTTTTGAAGATGAATATTTTCAACTGCAAAGTATTAATTTTGAAGGGGAAATCAGCGGAGTTTATGAAGATGTTGTATTTGGTTGATAAATTGAGAACACTTTTCCAGTCAACTAGTTGCGGATATGTATCTACGACCATAGTAGATAGTCAGCAAACCAGTAATATACATAAATAAACTATAAATTGCCGCAGGAATTGCCATATCAGGGTTATTTAATAATCCCGCAGTTATAGTGATTGCTAAAGTTCCGTTTTGGAATCCTACTTCTATAGCAATGCAAATTTGTTGAGGAATACTTAAGTTAAATAACTTACTAATATAAAACCCTACCATCATTGCCGAGATATTTAACAAGACAACTGCAATCCCGACTTGAGCGATAAACCCCGGTAAACGCGACCATTCACGGATAATTAAACCAGAAATTATCAAAATTAAAAACGCGATCGCAATTTTACTGGTAACTTTTTCCAACCTGAATGCAAATTCGGGAAATCGTTGTTTGATTGACATTCCCAAACCGATTGGTAGTAAAGCGATCGCAAAAATTTGTAACATAGTCGTGCCAATTGGTAGCGTGATACGCGAAGCGTCAAGCCTGCTGCTTATCGCGGCTGTTGTGCCGATAAAATATTGCAGCGCTAAATTTGATGCAACCGGGATTGTAAACACTGTGATGGTACTGCTCAAAGCCGTGAGAGTCACAGAAAGTGCTACATCCCCTTGAGCGAAATAAGTAATTAAATTCGATGTAGCTCCTCCCGGACAAAGCGCCAAAATCAACAATCCAACTGCGATATAATTTGGCATCGGGATAACTTTGGCAATTACAAACGCGATCGCAGGTAAAATTATTAATTGATTAATCAAAGCTACCGCGACAGCTTTGGGGTACTTTGCAACCCGCAGGAAGTCATCAGGAACTAAAGATAAACCCATTCCTAGCATAATTACTGCTAAAGCGACGGGTAAAAAAACAGCTGTGAAAAAAGAAGCTTCCATCGTAATTAATTATGACTACTTGAATAATATAGGTTGATTACGACAGAGGTTATGCAGTCATTGTCAAGGTGTTTTTATAAATTGCGTGCTTCGCGATAATTCCGCACATAATCGGGAATTTCAATTCCTTCAATCAAGCGCTGATCATTAATAGCTTTACCTGCAACCATCTGCAACGGCAAAACACCAGCCCAAACTGGTAAATTATAATCTGATTCATCATCCACAGGATTACCCGTTCGTATCTTTGCTGATGCTTCATTTAAAGGTAGAGAAAGCACCATTGTTCCCTGTAACTCTTGTTTGCTCGGTTGACGTACTTCTTCCCATCTTTGAGGTATTACCTGTTCAGTAAAAGCTCGTAGCGCTGCATTTTTTTCTTCAGTATCATTGACTAGACTTGCCATACCAAATATTACTACAGAACGATAATTCATCGAGTGATGAAAAGCAGAACGTGCTAGTACAAGTCCATCTAAAAGAGTGACTGTAACACAAACTTCAATACCTTGAGTTAAATTACGCAACATTCGACTTGCTGGTGAACCATGAATATAAAGTTTGTCTGCAACTCTTCCGTAAGCAGTGGGAATCACAAACGGTTGATTATCTACCGTAAATCCCACATGACAAATTAAAGCTTCATCTAAAATATTATAAATAACTTGAGTTTCATAATTACCGCGTTTTGGTAATCTTTTAATTTGAGTTCGTTGAGTTGGTACGAGTTGTTGATTGATTGGATTATTTGAAGTAGTCATAATTAATTAGCTAGATTTGTTAATGAACTTAGAGAAATAATTTAAATTAAATCTAATTCCATAGCATTAGTTAGAGAAAAACCTAAACTTTCATAAACAGATTTACCTGCTGGTGAAGCATTTAAAATAGCTTTTGTACAACCAATAGTTTTTAAATACTCAACCGTCGCATGAGTCAATTGTTTAGCTATTCCTTTTTTGCGGTAAAAAGGTTCAACATAAACACCCCAAATATATCCATATTTGCGATAACCCTCTTTCAATACATTTGGATATAAACCCGTAAAAAGCTGACAACTTGCAGAACCGACAATTAGATTATCAACTTCCACAACAAAACCTTTATAAAACAACTTTTGACGAGCTTCTTTAATAAACTCTAAAGTCAGATTGTAGTGATTGGGTTTGATAAAGTTTTTAGAAACACCAATATCTAACCACAGCTGATAAAAATGCTCTGCAATTACTGAATCTTCTTGTGGAGTTGTTTCTCTAATACTGACTTTCATCTATTTATATTTTTCACTTCAATTAAAAAATAATAATCTCTTTTTTCTCTTTGTGTACTCTGCGCTCTCTGCGGTTTTTTAAATCCAATTATGGTGCGTCATGGCAACGCTAAAATATTTTCTTGCTTAGATATTATTACAAGCCGTAACACACCCTACAAAATAATTTCATCACCAACTTTAATTATCTTATCCCCCACTTCTTCCTTAGCTAACTTCGTATTTACTGCTAGCTTATAAAAATGATTAAAACGAGATTTATCAACCCATTCCGGTAAAGTTTCTCTACGTTTATGAATAAATATTTTCTGAAAATCTGAATTAACTTTTCCCGTAACAGCATTTCTAGTAGGAACAACACAACGTTGACAAGGATTTACTCCTACAAATTGGAGATTCCCAACTTTAAAATTAATCTCACTTTCAGAAAATAACTTATCTTCCCAAAATGCGGGTACCCCATCTATTTCTAAAGTAGTCCGCATTCGACGACGGATATCATCTTCATTTAATCCTGAATACCAACAAGCAACTTCTTTTAAAGTCGCAGTGCTAACAATAGTTGGTCCTGGTGAAATAGTATCATCAGGAAAACCAGTAACCAAGTTTTTTTGTAATTTTATCTGAAACCCAAAAAAGTCGCTCAACCAAGCTTCTAATTGTGGTATTTCCCTTTCCAAATTAAAACTTGCTTCTGTAGTACTACCTTGAATTTGTAGCGAAACAACTTGACTTTTTAAATCAAACTTTGACCGTAATAAATGTATTTTTGCATAACGTTTAGCATTGACAAACTTACCTTGTGCATCAATAATGGCATATTGACGGTCATACTGTAACGCACCACTGTGCAACACAAGAGCTTGTGTAACTTCGACTCCATCAAGTGACTTAATGGGATAAATGTAAATCTTCGCTACATGAGGCATATTTAGCCTTCCACAGAATCATTTAACTTGAACTTAAGAATAGCGTAATTTAGATAGTGGTTAGTTACAATAGCCAATTTTTTGATTTAGTACCAGTCCAATTTTGGGTAATCAACACTATTTACCCACATTTCTCACAAACAAGAAGGAAGTTAGAGTGAGTAGTGGGAAAATCAATCCGTCACTCAACGCTTACCACTTACTTGTGAGTTTAGCTGTAAAGGAATATAAGACTCCACCATAAGCTGATGTGCAGCTAAATTATATAATGTGTTAGCTCCGCGTGTCCGTAGGACATAAAGGTGAAAATATTGTAGTGCGTTAGCGAGACGCGTGTTCGTAAGAACAAGCGTCTCGCTCGAAGGGCGTTATACAAATTAAATGCGTAACACCATATCCCCGACTTCTTCAAGAAGTCGGTGATCTAAACCCAGCAGTCAACACTATTTAGCTGGACTAAAAACCCGGTTTTTTAGTCTTGTTGAGAATACTACAAAATATGAATTAATTGATTAAGAGCGTTGTTTAATGTATCTTTCTAATTGTGCTGTACCTTCTTTTGTCATTCGTTGCAAACAATTATTTAAAAATCCCCCATAACCCGAACCTCCACGATTACGATACACTTCATCGGATTTAGAAAACACTTTTTTTATGAAAATATAAAGATTTCAACTTGAATTATGTTTTTTTGTCCGAGAATTTGGGAATACTCAATCTAGAAGCGTTCAGGAGAAAAACAATATGATTAGTATTACCGGATATTCTATCAAAGAAGAACTCTACAACGGTTCAAGAACTTCAGTATATCGAGCGGTTCGAGAAGATGATCAAAAACCTGTTGTGATTAAATTGCTAAAAAATCCCTATCCCAATTTTAGCGAGTTGTTACAATTTCGCAATCAATATACCATAAGTAAAAATCTCAATTCACCTCTAATTATTCAAATATACAGTTTAGATAATTACCAAAATAGCTATATATTAGTAATAGAAGATATGGGGGGAATTTCTCTGAGAGAATATTTTATTAAATATACAGTATCTTTAGAAGAGTTTTTAAAAATAGCAATTACCCTATGTGATATTTTAGATATTTTATATCGTCATAGAATAATTCATAAAGATATTAAACCTGCCAATATATTGATTAATCCCACAACAAAACAAGTTAAATTAATTGACTTTAGTATTGCATCTTTGTTACCAAGAGAAAACCAAACCTTAGTAAGTCCTAATATTTTGGAAGGAACTTTAGCTTACATATCTCCAGAGCAGACTGGAAGGATGAATCGGGGAATTGATTACCGCAGCGATTTTTATTCTTTGGGTGTGACTTTTTATGAATTATTAACCAGAGAATTACCGTTTAAATCGGATGATGCAATGGAGTTAGTACATTATCATATTGCAAAAACACCTCCGTTGTTAGGGAAAGGTATAGAAATTCCCCAAGTTTTATCAGCTATCGTCGTGAAGTTGATGGCGAAAAATGCAGAAGATAGATATCAAAGTGCTTCGGGAATAAAGCATGATTTAGAAACTTGTTTAAAACAACTTCAAGAAACTGGTAAGATTGAATATTTTGAAATTGCTCAAAGAGATATTTGTGATAGGTTTACTATTCCTGAAAAACTCTATGGCAGAGAAACCGAAGTTGAAACATTGCTCGCAGCATTTGAGAAAATATCGAAGGGTAACAGCGAATTAATGCTGGTTAGTGGTTGTTCTGGAATCGGTAAAACTGCAATTATTAACGAAGTTCATAAACCGATTGTCAAACAGCATGGGTATTTTATTAAAGGTAAATTTGACCAATTTAATCGTAATATTCCTTTTTCAGCATTTGTCCAAGCTTTTCGCGATTTAATGAGGCAATTATTTAGTGAAACTGATGTTCAATTGTCAATTTGGAAACATAAAATATTGCAAGCATTAGGTGAAAATGCACGAGTAATTATTGATGTTATTCCCGAATTAGAAAGAATTATTGGACAACAAGCACCTGCACCAGAATTATCGGGAACAGCCGCACAAAATCGGTTTAATTTGTTATTTCAAAAGTTTATTAAAGTTTTTACTACTAAAGAACATCCCTTAGTAATTTTCTTAGATGATTTACAATGGGCTGATTTGACATCTTTGAATTTAATGCAATTACTGATAAACGAGTCGGAAAGCAAATATTTATTATTAATTGGTGCTTATCGAAATAATGAAGTGTTTGCGGCTCATCCTTTGATGTTGACGTTAGAGGAAATTCGTAAAACGGGAGCGATAATTAATACTATTATTTTAAAACCATTAAATGAAGAAAGTCTAAATCAACTAGTTGCAAATACTTTAAGTTGTTCCTTGGAAATAGCACAACCGTTAACACAACTTATATATCAAAAAACCAAAGGTAATCCTTTTTTTAGTACCCAGTTTCTCAAGTCGCTGCATGAAGATAATTTGATAACATTTAATTTTGATAAAAATTCCTGGGGATGCAATATTTCTGAAGTTAAAAAGTTAGCTTTAACTGATGATGTTGTTGAATTTATGTCGTTACAGTTGCAAAAATTTCCAGAGCAAACGCAGAATATTTTGAAATTAGCGGCTTGTATTGGCAATCAATTTGATTTAGCAACTTTAGGAATTGTTTGTGAAAAATCGGAAGCTGAAAGTGCTGCTGATTTATGGAAAGCATTACAGGAAGGATTGATAATACCGCAAAGTGAGATTTATAAATTTTATCTTGAAACAAGACAAGAAATTGAGCCAGCATCTCAGATTATAGATTATAGATTTTTACACGATAGAGTACAGCAAGCGGCTTATTCTTTAATTCCAAATGAGCAAAAACCGATAACTCATTTAAATGTTGGGAAAAGTTTATTAAAAAATATTCCAACACCAGAATTATCAGAAAAGATTTTTAATATCGTCAATCACCTTAATATTGGTCAAAATTTAATTATAAATCATTCCGAAAAACTTCAACTTGCCGAATTAAATTTATTAGCAGCAAAAAAATCGAAAGATTCTACAGCTTATAGTGCAGCACTGATTTACATCAAAACAGGTATCAGTTTACTAAGCAGCGATTGCTGGCAAAATAATTACCACTTGACATTATCATTTTATAATTATGCTGTAGAAGTTGCTTATCTAACTGGTAACTTTGAACAGATGCAAAAATGGGCGGATATTATCTTAAAACAAGCCAAAACAATTTTAGATAAAGCTAATGCTTATGAAATAATTATTCAAACTAAAATTGCTCAAAATCAACTTATTGAAGCAGTCAAATTTGGACTAAATGTATTAGAATTATTTGGAGTTAAAATCCCAGAATCTCCAACTCCTGTAGATGTTCAGAAAGCTTTAGCTGAAATAAATATCTACTTACAAGATAAACATATATCCGATTTAATTGCACTACCTTTAATGAAGGATGTTTATCCTTTAGCAGCCATGCGATTATTATCAATTGTTTGGTTTCCCATAATTGCTGCCGCACCTACATTAGTTCCGCCAATAGTTTTTTCTCAAGTTAATTTATCAATTAAATATGGAAATGCTCCTTCATCAAGCTTTGCTTATGCTGCTTACGGGTTAATTTTACAAGGATTTTTTCAGGATGCTCAAAGCAGTTATGAATTTGGTCAATTAGCATTAAACTTATTGCAAGAGCTAAATGCTTTAGAATTAACACCTAAAACGCTATTTATGATAGCTGTATCGACAAAACACGGTAAAGAGCATCTGAAAACAACTATCCCACTTTTTCGGGAAGCATATCAAAGCGGAATCGAAAATGGAGATTTAGAATACTCTAGTCATGCCGCGATAAACTGGTTTCAATATTCGTATTTTACAGGTGAAGAATTAAATTCTCTGAAGCAAGAAATGGCGGCTATTAGTGATGTTTTAATTCAATTCAAACACACAACCACTTTAAATGAATATCGAACAATACAGCAGGTTATCTTAAATTTGCTCGGTGAATCTCAACAACCATATATTTTAATTGGAAAAGCTTACAACGAGAACGAAATCTTACCGCAGCAATTAGAAGCCAACGACAGAATTGGACTTCATTTTGTTTACATTCACAAATTTATTCTTTGTTACTTGTTTGAAGAATTCGAGCAGGCTGCGACAAATGCACGGGAAGCTCAGATTTATTTAGACGGAATAGCAGGATGTTTTTATGCTCCCCTATTCTATTTTTATGATTCTTTGCTACAGTTAAGTTTATATTCAGAAATATCTCAAGAAGAAAAACTTCAACAAGTAAGAAATAATCAAGAAAAAATCCAAAATCTGACTGATCACGCTCCAATGAATTTTCAGCATAAATATGATTTAATTGAAGCTGAAAAACATCGGATTTTAGATGAAAAAATCAAGGCAATAGAATTATATGAAAAAGCCATTGCTGGAGCCAAAGCCAACGAATATATCCAAGAAGAAGCTTTAGCAAACGAACTCGCAGCTAAATTTTATCTAGATTGGGATAAACAAAAGATTGCGGCTACATATATGCAGGAAGCCTACTATTGTTATGCAAAATGGGGAGCAAAAGCCAAGACTGATGACTTAGAAAAACGCTATCCTCAACTACTTGCACCAATTTTACAAGCACAAAAATATAGTTTTCAAATCAACGAAACCTGCATTCAACCTAATCAAACTATTCAAATAAGTCGCTCCAGTAGCAGCATTTCAGAAGCCTTAGATTTTAAAAGTATTCTCAAAGCAACCCAGGCTTTATCCAAGGAAATTCAATTAGAAGAGTTAATTTCGACTTTACTACAAATAGTAATTGAAAATGCTGGAGCGCAAAAAGCTGCTTTAGTTTTTCTCAAGGACGATATTTTAACTTTAGAAGCAGTAGCTACTCAAGAATTGGGTGTAACTCACTTATCAATCCCATATGAAACCAGTAATCAGCTTCCTAATACAGTTATCAATTATGTCAAACGCAGTTTAAAAACTATTGTGTTAGATAATGCCATAATCCAAAATGATTTGCTCACCGACGAGTATTTAATACGACAGCAGCCATATAGTTTATTATGTGCGCCGATTTTGGATCGAGGTAAATTAATTGGGTTGTTGTACTTAGAAAATAAATTAATCAAAGGTGCATTTACACGAGAAAGATTGGAAGTTACTAATCTTTTATGTACCCAAGCTGCTATTTCATTACAAAATGCTCAACTATACGCTCAACAGCAACAGAAAACATACGAAATTGCTCAAAAAGAGGAAGAGTATCGCAGTATCTTTGAAAGCGTCAATGATGGATTAAACATTTGTGATTTAGAAACAGGAAAAATCGTTGCTGTTAATCCTACTATCTGCCAGATGTATGGTTATTCTCAAGAGGAATGGTTCCATCTGACACCACCAGATTTTATGCATCCAGATTTGGTATGTCATTTTAGTAATTATGTAGAGATTATGAATGCGGGCCAAGAATTTTATATTAAGACTATTAGTAAACGAAAAGATGGTACTTATTTTGATACAGAAATCAAGGCAGTACCTTTTATCTACAAAGGAAAGTTACATGGATTAATGATTGTCAGAGATATTAGCGAACAACAAGCAGCACTCAGAGAAAATCAAAAAGCACAAGCAGCGGTAACTCAGAAATCCCAAGAGTTAGAAAAAGCTTTATTAGAACTAAACCAAACCCAATTGCAAATGGTACAAAATGAAAAAATGGCAACTTTGGGTAATTTAGTTGCAGGGGTAGCACATGAAGTTAACAACCCTATCGGATTTCTCAAAGGTAGCATTAATAATGCTAAAGAATACATTAAAGATTTATTTGCTCATATAGAATGCTATCAACAACATTATCCTACTCCCACAGATGCAGTGTTAGAACACGCTGAAGAAATTGATTTAGAATTTCTCATTGAGGATTTACCAAAGTTAATAGATTCTATGAAAGTAGCAACAGAAAGAATTAAAGATATTAGTACAAGTCTTCGTACTTTCTCTAGAGCCGATACAGATGAAAAAGTTGCTTGCAATCTTCATGAAGGAATTGATAGTACAATTTTAATTCTCAAATATCGCCTCAAAGCTAATGATAAACGTCCAGCAATTGAAGTTGTTAAAGAATATGGAACTTTACCACCTATAAAGTGTTTTTTAGGACAGTTAAATCAAGTTTTTATGAACATCATTGCTAATGCTATTGATGCTATAGATACTGCAAGTGAAGGAAAAACATTTGCCCAATTACAAACTAATCCTTACAAAATAGCAATTAAAACTGAGCTTTTTACTGAGAAGAATACAGCATTAATTAGTATTAAAGATAATGGTCTAGGAATGCCCGAATCAGTTCGAGAACGTATATTTGATCATCTTTTTACTACAAAAGAAGTCGGTAAAGGTACTGGATTAGGACTTGCTATTGCTCTCTCAATTATTGAAGAAACTCACAATGGTAAAATCAGTTGTAGTTCAAAATTAGGTGAAGGAACAGAATTTTTTATCGAACTACCTATAGATTAATTAGATGAATTCGATTAATAATCATTATCAGCTACACAAATCCCTTTGCATTTGATGCCATTGGTAGCCGTGCGTTTACAGTGAGGACATAAAATTTTTTCCTTCTGTGCTGTATTAGCATTCACTTCTGATTTATCTTTTTCATTCTGGGGTTCATAAGTCATAAGAGGAGTTTTGGTGAGTTAATTTAATTTAAGTTAAGTTAATTTAATTTAATTTTAGATTCTACATTTTGCGCGATGATTTTCGATTGGGTTTCCCCATTCACAGATACACATTCAGGGTGAGGTCTAATTAATATTGTTTATCTTAATTGTTCCCTGCGATCACTTATACGGTACAATTAATATACGAATTATATACTTACTTCATGTTAGTATAGCCTTTCTGTTTACGAATAAAATTCAGATCAAAATTCCAGTTGGGAAAATATTGTAGTAATAAATACATGAATCGGTGCATCAGTCCTGAAATAGTCAATTTGCGAAGAAAAACGAAAAGCAGTTGTAAAATATTTAAGGGGAGTGGACATTATGCGAGTTTTATTAATTTATCCTTTATTTCCCAAAACTTTTTGGTCTTATGAAAAAATTTTAGAATTAGTAGATAAAAAAGTGTTACTACCACCATTAGGTTTAGTGACTGTAGCGGCAATTTTACCTCAAGAGTGGGAATTTAAATTAGTAGATCGTAATATTCGCTCGGTGACAGAAGCAGAATGGGAATGGGCAGATATGGTTATTTTATCTGCAATGATAGTCCAAAAACAAGACTTATTTGATCAAATAAAAGCTGCGAAACAACGAGGTAAATTAGTCGCCGTAGGTGGGCCTTATCCAACCTCTGTACCCGCAGAATCTCAAAAAGCTGGGGCAGATTTTCTCATTCTTGATGAAGGAGAAATTACTTTACCAATGTTTGTAGAAGCGGTAATTGCTGGTGAAACAAGTGGTGTGTTTCGCACTACAGAAAAACCAGATGTGACTACAACACCAATTCCTCGCTTTGACTTGTTAGAAAGAGATGCTTACGACATGATGTCGGTGCAATTTTCTCGTGGTTGTCCGTTTCAATGCGAATTTTGCGATATTATTGTGCTTTACGGTCGCAAACCCCGTACTAAAACTCCAGGGCAACTTTTAGCTGAATTGGATTGTTTGTATGAATTAGGTTGGCGCGGCGGTGTGTTTATGGTGGATGATAACTTTATCGGCAATAAACGCAATGTTAAATTGTTGCTTAAAGAGTTAAAAGTGTGGATGGAAGAACATGAATATCCATTCCGCTTTGATACAGAAGCATCAATTGATTTAGCACAAGATGCAGAATTGATGGAATTGATGGTTGAGTCTGGTTTTGCTGCGGTATTTTTGGGTATTGAAACACCAGACGAAGATAGTTTACAACTGACAAAGAAATTTCAAAATACCCGCAATTCTCTCGTTGAATCGGTACAACAGATTATTAAAGCGGGCTTGCGTCCCATGGCTGGTTTTATCATTGGTTTTGATGGTGAAAAATCCGGTGCTGGATCTCGCATTGTCCGTTTTGCAGAACAAGCAGCCATTCCTTCTACAACTTTTGCGATGTTGCAAGCATTGCCTAATACTGCATTATGGCATCGTTTGGAAAAAGAAGGAAGATTGCGCGACTCTCAAGACGGAAATATTAATCAAACTACATTAATGAATTTTATTCCCACTCGTCCTTTAGAAGAAATTGGTAGGGAATATATTGAAGCCTTTTGTGCTTTATATGACCCCATTCCTTATTTAGATCGTACTTACCGCTGTTTTTTAATGATGGGTAAACCGAGTTGGAAAGCACCTGCTAAAATGCCAGAGTGGAAGATTGTGAAAGCATTTTTAACTATTATTTGGCGGCAAGGTATTAAACGGGAAACTCGCTGGAAATTCTGGCATCATTTATTTAGTATTCTTAAGCGTAACCCCGCAGTATTAGAACATTATTTATCTTCCTGCGCCCACAACGAACATTTTCTGGAATACCGTCAAATTGTCCGTGAACAAATCGAATCTCAACTTCAAGACTATTTAGCACAAGGTGCAGAAAAGCCTTATGTACCCGTTAAAAAAGCTGAAGCTGTTAAAGTGTAAAACTTGATATCTGTGGGGTAAGAAGTCGGGTTTTGATGAAGATTTTCTGATGTTACGGATATTTATATGATAAAAACTCGACTTCTGTAATATCTGGGGTAGGAAACAGGGAACTCTTGACTCTGAAATGTTATTATTATTAGACTACTGTTAACTGTTAACTGTTAACTGTTAACTGTTTTATGGAATTAGCGATCGCCCTCAATAATAATTCATCAAAACCCTTACATCAACAACTTTACGAACAACTACGTCAAGCAATTCTCAGCGGAAGATTAACACCAGGGGAAAAAATTCCTTCAACTCGTTTTTTAGCAAAATCTCTGTCAATTTCTCGTTTCACAGTTACCACTACTTACGAACAACTTTTAAACGAAGGTTATTTAGAAACGGTTACGGGTTCTGGTACTTTTGTTTGTAAACAGCTTCCTGATGATTTAATTTATTCAAATCCAATCGAAAATATTGATAAAATTAATCGTTCATCAATTAAATTATCGATGTATGGAAATACTTTAGTTAATACAGCAAACGTTCCCAGAATTACAGAACCAAAACTAGAAATAAACTTCCGTTACGGAACACCAGCATTAACGGAATTTCCGGTCAAATTATGGCGTAGATTGCTATCACATTACTGTAATACTAACTTGAATTGGCTAGATTATTCAACAGAGCCTAATGGTTATCAACCGTTACGAGCAGCAATTACAGATTATCTGACTCGTTCCCGTGCGGTTAATTGCGTACCGGAACAAATATTAATTACCAACGGTACCCAACAAGCGCTCGATTTGATTTTGCGTTTATTAATTGAACCCGGAGAAACCGTAGCTATTGAAAATCCCGGTTATTTAAGCGCAAAAATTATATTTGAAACACAAAACGCGAGAATTTTACCCATTTCGGTAGATAATTATGGTTTAGTGGTACAAGAATTAGTAAATTATACGCCACAAAACATCCGTTTAGTTTACATTACACCTTCCCATCAATTCCCTACCGGAGCAATTTTACCATTACAGCGACGCTTAGAATTACTCAATTGGGCGCAACAAACCGGAGGATTAATTATTGAAGATGATTATGACAGTGAATTTCGTTATAGTGAAAAACCAATTCCCGCATTACAAGGATTAGATCAAAGCGATTCGGTAATTTATATTGGTACTTTTTCAAAAGTTCTATTTCCATCCCTACGAATCGGTTATTTAGTACTTCCCAAAAGTTTAGTACCTATATTTACCCGTGCAAAATGGTTGTGCGATCGCCATTTACCAATTTTAGAACAGCAAGTGCTTGCAGACTTTATCGAATCGGGGTATTTAGAACGTCATTTGAGAAAAATGCGTTCAATATATGATAAACGTCGTCAAAGTTTAGTAAAATCTTTAAAAGAACACTTTGGAAAAAGCGCTGAAATATTAGGAGAAAAAGCCGGAATTCACCTGATGGTGCGCTTTAAGACTAATTTGAGTGACGAAGAAATTATTCAACGCGCTGCTAAAGTTGGAATCGGAATGATGTCTGCTAATCCCCATTATCTATTAAACCATCCTACAGGTGAATTTATCTTCGGTTACGGAGAACTCACAGAATCGCAGCTTACCGAGGGAATTTGTAGATTAGCTGAAGTATATATAATCTAAGACAAACGTTGGGTTACGACACGATTAATAAGATTTTCGTTTTGATTCTAATTTCACTTTCGTGTCTAAGAGGATGTTTTTAAAGTCTAATTATATACTTTACCCGGCGACTGTAAGTCGCGGCTACACAAGCCAAACCCACCTGCGTGGGTTATAAATCTGATAGTCCACGCAGGTGGACTTTGCCTTTGTAGTAGCGGTTTTAACCACCGGATACTTTTAAAACATCCTCTAACCCAACCTACTAACTAACTACTAGCTAAGCAGTCACTTGCTGCTTCTGCTTATTCAGTAACGCTCCATACAACTTATTGAGTGCATTTACGTAAGCCTGTGCCGATGCAACAATAATATCTGTATTCGCGGAACGACCCGAATAAATCTTATCTTCATACTTCAATCGGATAGTTACTTCCCCAATTGCATCAATACCAGCCGTTACCGATTGTACAGAAAATTCAATCAAATTATTCGGTACATTTACTACACGGTTGATTGCTTTATATACAGCATCCACAGGTCCCGTACCAATCGCGGCATCGGTTAATTCTTCCCCTTGGGGGTTGCGTAAAGTTACCGTTGCGGTGGGACTTGAATTACTACCACAGGAAACTTGTACCAATTCCAATTTGAATAAATCGGGTGTTTGTTGAATTTCGTCATTAACAAGAGCTTCCAAATCCCAATCGGTAATTTCTTTCTTTTTGTCAGCAACTTCTTTAAACCTAACAAAGGCTTTATTCAAGTCATTGTCTGACATTTCAAAACCCAATTCTTTCAAACGAGTCCGAAAAGCATTTCTTCCCGAATGTTTGCCCAAAACGATTTGATTTTCTGTCAAACCAATTGATTGAGCATCCATTATTTCATAGGTGAGCTTATTTTTTAATACGCCATCTTGATGAATTCCGGATTCGTGAGCAAAGGCATTTGTACCGACAATTGCTTTGTTTGGTTGTACCAACATTCCGGTTAAATTGGAAACCAAACGAGAGGTTTTATATATCTGTTTAGTATCAATATTTGTTAACGCCGCTTCCGAATCAACATCGCGTCCTAAAAAGGGATTAAAATATTGTCGTCGCACGTGTAGAGCCATTACCAACTCTTCTAAAGCGGCATTTCCCGCACGTTCTCCGATACCATTGATAGTACATTCTAATTGTCTGGCACCATTTTTTACAGCTTCTAAAAAGTTAGCAACAGCTAAACCTAAATCATTGTGTCCGTGAACCGAAATAATTGCTTGATCGATATTAGGAACATTTGCTTTAATACCCTTAATTAAACCTCCAAATTCACTGGGAGTTGTATAACCAACGGTATCGGGAATATTAACAGTTGTTGCTCCGGCTGCGATTACTCGCTCTAATACTTGGTAAAGAAATTCTGGATCAGAACGTCCTGCATCTTCTGGAGAAAATTCGATATCATGAGTAAAACTTTTTGCATAAGCTACCATCTCTTCAGCAATTGATAACACCTCTTCTCTAGTTTTTCTCAACTTATATTTGAGGTGAATATCAGAAGTAGCTAAAAATGTATGAATTCTACCTTTAACTGCTGGTTTGATCGCTTCGGCTGCTGCTTTGATATCATCTTGTTTCGCTCTTGCCAAACTACAGATTACCGGACCATTTTCGGTACCTACAGTTTGAGCAATTTTGCTGACAGCTTCAAAATCTCCCGCACTTGCAAAAGCAAAACCCGCTTCGATAATATCTACTCCCAAACGTGCTAATTGCTTAGCAATAGTTAACTTTTCCTCGATATTTAAAGTTGCTCCCGGACATTGCTCTCCGTCACGGAGTGTGGTATCAAAAATAATGATTCGTTCTGGATTTGTTTTCATAACCGTGTTGAAAGTGGATGATTTTTTTGTGCCTAACAATACTTTATACTTTAATTTTTATTACTATTAATTTTCTAAATATTTGTAAAGATTATTAAGCTTCAGTTTTTTCTATAAGGTTTCTGATTTCATTCAAATCTATATATCTATCGGTAGCATTACGTAACTCTCGTGCGATCATTCCCTCTGTTGACACGACAGTTATATGAGTGTTTTTCGAGCGTAATAGTTCAATTGCTCTTTCAAAATCTCCATCTCCACTAAATAGAATTACTCTGTCATATTGGTCTACTGTATTAAACATATCTACAACAATTTCAATATCTAAATTAGCTTTTTGAGAGTAACGTCCGGAAGAATCATCATAATATTCTTTGAGTATTTTAGTTCGTACTGTATATCCTAAACTAATTAGAGCATCTCGAAAACCTCGTTGATCCTGTGGGTCTTTTAAGCCAGTGTACCAAAATGCATTGATTAAATTTGTATGTGTTTGTTCGTATCTAAAGTATTCTAATACTCGTCGTGGGTCGAAAAACCAACCGTTCTTTTGTTGAGCATAGAACATATTATTTCCGTCTACAAAAATAGATAGACGAGTCATATGAGATTCCATAGGAAATTACACCATTAATATAAATGTATTCAGATTGAACAATAGATTATAGCAATAATAAAATGACAAATTCGCTAATATATATAAATTATATTGTCATGTATAGCTTTTATCTATCATTTCTCAATTTAGGAGATTGACTAAAACATTAAACTGTGGTTGACATAACGAGAGAGCTTTTTCGCCCTTAACTAAATATGCTTAATTTGCACCCTGTAATCAAAATTTACCAATAAAATTGACTAAGTAACAGCATTTGTAACTGTATATTAGTTAAGTTTACTCCTAAAGTAGGTAAGTAACTCGAATCCCATGAGTTAGAGCAAGAGTATGCCGTTGATAGCCAATAATCGTGGTTTTTATTATTTTGAATAAACACGCTCTCTTGTTGATATCGAGAAACAAGAAAAACGCAAAAATGCGTTATTTATCTTCGAGTATCTCAAAAGCAAGGATTAATGCAGATTTTTAGATGCGTTGTTAACTGAGCAAAGTATATCTAATTACGTGTTCCTGACTAAAGGCTAGCCTCAATATTGTATTATCAAGGTATACCGAAGCTTTATAGGATTTCTCTAAAATATTCTTGCTTTAATAAACTTGCTTGTAAAAATAACTGTTACTCAAGGATAAATTAGCCAATTTTTTACTAGCTCAGAAACTGCAAAGCTTACAGGTCGATGGAAGATATCAACCATCAGTTAACATACCGGAACTTATATAAGCCTTTCAACTGATTCCAGGAGTCCTCGGAGATCGAAAATCTCAAAATTTGATAATTTCTTTGAATTTACGTCTCTTCTGATATAATTACAATCCGATGTACATAACCCCAAGGGCATTGATTTTACCCTCTTATATTTACTGATATATCGCGACAAAAACAAACACCAGATGACAGTGGATAAAAGTATAATATTTTCATGTGTATAGACTTTTGTTTAAGTGTTACTGATAGGGTAGCTTACACGAAATAATGTGCAAACTTTCTAGAATTGTTCTACATAAATTAATTCATAATACAATATGGCAGAAGAACCTGCATATAACATAACCAAAAAATATGTGTCTGCTGCCAGAAAACTGTTTAGCTTTTCCAGACAAGCTACTTCTACGGTATCAGCACGTCAATTTAAGATGATGACTCGTAATGGTCATCTTCTTAGTGGTGCTTCAGTTGTTGGGGCTGTGCTGTTAGCAGCTTCTGGTAGTGGTTTTACAACTTTGATCGAAAACCAAGCAGAAAGCTTATTTTATCTGCTCCGAGGAAAGGTAACTCCACCCAAAGATATTGTAATCTTAGCTATAGATAATGAATCGATATCGCGTCCCAAGGAATCCTATGAAATAGATCCGGTTAAGTACGGTTATTTGGAACCACTGAAATCTTTTCCTTTTCAACGTCGAGTATACAGTCAAGTCATTGACAAATTAATTCAAGCTGGGGCGCGTCATGTCGGGGTAAGTATACTTTTCGACTCCCCCAATAGGTTCGCAGAAGCCGACGACAAGCAGCTGATTGACGTTTTGCAGCGACACGGAGACAAAGTAACTTTAGCAGCACTCTACGAAAAATTCGAGTTACCCCAGGGAGATTTTTGGCAATTAGTTTTACCACATCAGAAATTCCGCACGGGTTCCACATCTATCGGTTATACAAATTTTCCTCTTGAGATAGATAACAAAGTTCAAAAACTAGGAAGTTTATTCCCCAAACAGCTAGCAGCACAAGATGGTATAGTTCCCAGCGTTATGCCATCATTTGACCAATCATTACTACTAGCTGCCAATATAAAATATCCTCAACCAAAAGGCGATCGTATTTATTTTTATGGAGAGTCACAGACTTTTCACACTTTTTCTTTTTGGAATGTATTTGAGCCAGATTTCTGGGATACTAACTTACAGGGAGGAAAGGTTTTTAAAGACAAAATTGTCTTGATCGGCTTTACCGCGAGAGTGCAAGAAGGAGAAGACTACTATCCGGTACCTGCATCTTCAAACTGGCTATCTCCCGAAAAAATGTCCGGAATCGAAATTCATGCTAACGCGATCGCAACGTTAATGTCGGGGAAAACAATTGTTGCTCCACTTTCTAATCCGTTGCAGCAAGGTTTATTTGTATTAGTTTTAGTTGGTGGATGTACGCTAATAATAGCCAGAATTAAACGAAGTACAAATAGATTTGTAGCTAGTCTTGTCTTCGGGATAATCTGGGGAGGAATTAGTTATAGTTTATTTGTTTATGGACAGTTAATTCTTCCTACTGCTATTCCAATCATGGCAATTTCTACCGTTGGAATTTGCTATTTAGGAACCGAAGTATTTCGGGACAAATTAAGAAAAAGTCAACTAGTTAGTATTCTCCAAAAGCACGCTTCCAACCGTGTTGTACAGGAAATAATTTCTCAACAAGAAGACTTAAAAGATTTACTCGGAGAGCGTTTAAAAGAGATATCTGGTAAAGTATTAGATGGTAGATATAAAATAGTTACAGTTTTAGGTTCGGGTGGATTTAGCGAAACTTATATTGCTGAAGATACCAGGCTTCCAGGCAATCCTTTATGTGTTGTCAAACAGCTAAAGCCAGTTAATAATAAATCAGAACAACTGCAAGTAGCCAGACGCTTATTTAAATCAGAAGCGCAAACCTTGCAAATGTTAGGAAACTACAATCAAATACCCCAGCTTCTCGCTTATTTTGAAGAAGAAGAAGAATTTTATTTAGTTCAAGAATACATTATCGGTCGTCCTTTGAATCGAGAAATATCCAATTGTGAACGTCTTGGGGAACAAGCAGTTATTGAAATGCTTAAGGATATACTGCAAACACTAATATTTGTACATAGTAAAGGTGTAATTCACCGCGATATTAAACCCAGCAATATTATCCGACGCAAATCAGACGGGAAGTTAGTGCTGATTGATTTTGGTGCTGTAAAACAAGTTTCTACCCAAGTAATTAATTCTCAAGAACAAACAGCCTTTACGATTGGGATTGGTACTAAAGGTTATGCACCACGAGAACAATGTTTAGGGTATCCACAATACAGTAGCGATATTTATGCAGTCGGAATGATTGGTATCTTTGCTTTAACAGGTATACCACCTCACGAGTTACCAGTAGATGAAAACCAAGAATTGAAATGGACTGACAAAGCAACTACTAGTATTGGTTTCACAAAAATCCTCAACAAAATGGTAGTTGATAATCATCATTCTAGGTATCAATCAGCCACAGAAGTACTTCAAGCGCTTCACGAACTGACAGGTTCTACTTTTCCCGACCATTACCATTTATTCACAGACAACTCATCAACAACTCTCCTAGCTCCAGACGATTCCGATGCTCCTACCGAACCTTGGAATTGATGCTTTTGGTAGGGTGTGTTAGCGGAGGGTAACACACCATTTTATCTAGGTAGATATCGGAGGTGGTTCCGGAGTAGTTGGTTCTGGAATAGTTGGTTCCGGAGTCGGAATAGTTGGTTCTGGAATAGTTGGTTCCGGAGTCGGAATAGTTGGTTCTGGAATAGTTGGTTCCGGAGTCGGAATAGTTGGTTCTGGAATAGTTGGTTCCGGAGTCGGAATAGTTGGTTCCGGAATAGTTGGTTCCGGAATAGTTGGTTCCGGAGTCGGAATAGTTGGTTCCGGAATAGTTGGTTCCGGAGTCGGAATAGTTGGTTCCGGAGTAGTTGGTTCCGGAGTAGTTGGTTCCGGAGTAGTTGGTTCTGGAGTAGTTGGTTCTGGAGTAGTTGGTTCCGGAGTCGGAATTTGTGGTTGTGGTTTGTCGTTATTAGTTGGTGGATTTGAAGGAGTTTGTGGTTGTGGTTTGTCGTTATTAGTTGGTGGATTTGAAGGAATTTGTGGTTGTGGTTTGTCGTTATTAGTTGGTGGATTTGAAGGAATTTGTGGAGTAGGTTTGTCGTTATTAGTTGGTGGATTTGAAGGAGTTTGTGGAGTAGGTTTGTCGTTATTAGTTGGTGGATTTGAAGGAGTTTGTGGTTGTGGTTTGTCGTTATTAGTTGGTGGATTTGAAGGAGTTTGTGGAGTAGGTTTGTCGTTATTAGTTGGTGGATTTGAAGGAGTTTGTGGAGTAGGTTTGTCTTCACTTTCCTCTGTATTATTTAAAATAACTTGTCCGGTGTCTACCAAAGAATTCACAGGTAAAGCATCCTGAACAACCTCTTCATCTGGTACATCTGAAGAAACAGGACTTAATTGTATAAAAGATGGATTTTCAACAACATTCTCACCTGTAATAGGCACCTGTTTTGACAGAGCTTCAGAAGTTTCTGCTTGAACGCTAGCCATCGCAGGGTCTGAAGAAGGTGTATTATTGGGTTTAGTCAAATCAAGTCCACGTACTAAATCGCTTGTATCGTAAAAACTTCTCAGGTCAAAATTGTATAATCCCTGAATTTCTCCCTTAACTAAAACTATCAACTGTCCCGCTTTAAGTACCCGAGAACGAGATTCATCTTGATTAAAAACTTCTATACCGCTATCGGTCAACGAACCAACAACCGTGGTATCTGTTTGCTCATCATAGCGTACAAATAAAGCCGAACCACGAATCGTTGCAGCAGCACTACGAGTCCTGACCTTTGTTTCTCCCTGTCCCGGTGGTATCAGCAGTAACACAGTTCCGTTTGACAGCCTAAATGTTCGACTTCGAGGCACAAAGCGAAATACAGCTCTTTCACCAATCCTTGCCAAAGAACCATCGTTAAAACGCAAATCCACCAAAGAAGCCTTACCCGTGGATAATCCGTCTCCAGGAGTCATAGCGTCTTTAATTTGCGCTCGACGCTTTGGTCGGCTTTGAGGCATCAGTTGCACCCAGTTACGCAGGCTCTTAACCACAGCCTGAGTCAAAGGAGTTGATGCATTTGCTGGTTGTGTTGGTAGCACTACCACAACTCCCCATAAACTGGCAACTACCAAAGGAAATAACTTGCTGAACATAAAATTTGTGTCCGCTGCGTAATTTGACAATTACCCCACCAGTCGAGACGACTAGAGAAATAAATAGTTCGAGCTTGTAAACTGTTATAACGATTTTCTTTACGTAAATTTGCTTAAATCATCTTGAAAATTAAATATATAAAATAAGCGAATCTACTATATATTATTAACTTTAAAATTATTTGGCAAAACAAAAATAAATCTTATCATAAATACTAAGTATTATGAGTTTTACTTATGAATGTATTTAAGTTTGAGTGTAGATATTAAAGTTAAGCAAAATTTTCGATTTCATAGAGGACATTGATAGCCCTCACATTTGAATCTAGCAAAGGTAAAACAAGTTTTAGTATGAAATTAAAAGACTGGAACAATTTATGGTTTTACGTAATGTTCGCCTCCAGCAGCACAATATGGTGTTGTACCAGCATAAAAGTGGTAAAAGCTACCCATGTAAACAAGCAGACAAAACAAGGGGAATATGTATCAAAGATATCATTTTTAGAAGATTCACACTTAATTTCCATTGGCGATCGCCCTAAAGTAAACGACATATCGGTAAACTTGCAGCCGTCCATAATTTACACCAACAGCTTTGAAAATAAAACGGAACGATTAAGTCAGGAGGAACAGAGCGTCTTAATTGTAGACAAAGATAATTGTAGTGAAAGCAAGACGCTCCCTATGACTTCAAAATCTCTACCGGAAAAAATTAAGTTGCAATACAAGCAAGATACCTTTATAAATCCAGATTTAACAGATTCAGGATGTGCGGATTTATTAATTTCCAATAATTCAAATAGGGAATCACCGATCAAGATAATAGAGATAGCACAAAACCAAGAACCACCATCACCACCCACCCCAGAAAACGTAGAAAAAAACCCTCCACCTTTAGATAGTCAGCCTACAGACTTACCTGTACCTTCTCCTGAAGAAATTGAGAAAAAGTTAGATTCCCTTAAAAACGAACATTCTAAAAGATTAGAAAGATTATTACAGCGACTTGCAGAGAATAAAACAAAGTCAGAGCAGCCTGCCAACGGAGAATTGGGTATTATTAGAGCGCAGGAAATTCCGATAGAAACACCACAACCTCCAGAGCAAAAACTACCACCACCAACAGAAAAACCTGTAGCAAAGATTAAACCTATCGGCTATTTATTAGGTAATGTCGGTTACTTTCATACAAGCAATATCTTTTCTTCTGGAACCGATGCAATTGATGATGGTTTAATCTTTACTGGACTGACACTTGCCGCAGCACCCTTTAAAATTGGTTCGAGAACTTACTTAAATGGTTCCATTAATGGCAGCATAATTACATACAGCGACCAGTCGGAATTTAACTATAACCAACTAAGATTTAACTTGGGTGTTTTCCAGCAGTTGAGCAGTCGAATGTACAGTGAAATTGGATGGAGTAATCAACAATTATTTTATGCAAAAGATAGCGATCGCTTTAACTTTTCATCAGGAGATAAATTTCTAGATGAAAACTCTTTTCGCTTTTCTGTAGGAAGAAGAGACCCTATAACACCAAAATTGAATTTAGATAGCTTCTACGAACTTCGCTTGAGTCTCACAGACCCACCCGAACAACGTAACCGAATAATTAACTATGCTTGGTTGTCTTTAAACTATAATTTACAGCAGTCATTGCGGGTTGGTATCGATTATCAATTTAACTTATCAAACTTTTTAGAACGAAGTAGAGAAGATCAATATCATCGACTATCCGCTAACTTAAAATACAGAATATCAGACTTAAGCAGCATTAACTTACAAAGCGGTTATACTCTCGGTGGTTCCACAGACAGCAATATTGATTTTGACGGCTGGTTTTTTAGCGTTAATTACAATTTAGATTTAGGAAAGTTTTAACTGATAACTGTCAACTGTCAACTGTCAACTGTATAACTAATCCAATCACTCCAACTACCGGGATAAAGTTTACCCGTGTGAATCCCAGCTAATTCTAAGGAAAGTAAATTAACACAAGCAGTAACACCAGAACCGCAATAAACTATAATTTCTTGATTATTTTCTAATTCTGACCAGCGATGGCGCTGCTGTTGTTGTGGAATTAAATAACCATACTCGTCGGTTACTTGTTTCCAAGGATAATTAAGCGCACCTGGGATATGACCAGCTATTTTATCAATTGGTTCTGTTATACCTTGATAGCGATCGCTTTCTCTTGAGTCTACTAAAGTTGTTTGAGGTAAATCTTTGCGATTTATTACAGCTTCTCTATCCACTATCATCTGTGGTTGTGGCTGAGGTATAAATTTACCATTACCTTGAGAAGGAACCTCTACTGTAACGGGATACTTAGATGCCAGCCATCCGCTAAAACCTCCATCTAAAACCGCTACTTGTTCGTGTCCTAAATAGCGTAATAACCACCATAAACGAGATGCAAAAGCAAAACGAGAATCATCATAAGCTATAACTAAAGTTTGCCCCAAATTTACTCCCATTCCTGATAATTTTGCGGCAAATTCATCAATATTCGGTAAAGGATGTCTTCCTCCATGTTTTTGTATACTCGATGAAAGGTCTTGATTCAAATCTAAGTAATAGGAACCCGGAATGTGACTTGCTTGATACTCCAGTTTTCCCTGTTGTGGATTAGCTAGAGAAAAACGACAATCAACTACAACAAGATTTTTATCGTTTAAATGTTCAAAAAGCCATTGATTAGAAACAACTAAAGATATATCTTTCATAATTACTAATTATTAACTATCTATTAACAACATTGATAAATGACCGAAAGCGATTTTACACCTCAATTGACAGCAGATGGCTCCAAAACTTTCTTTTCTGAAGAATTTAACGAATTATTTCACAGTCATTTTGGAGCAAAACAAGAAAGTTATTTTAAGTATGTTGTTCCTACCTTATTAATAGAAAAAGCTCAATTACCACTTTTACGAATATTCGATGTTTGTTATGGACTAGGATACAATACAGCGACCGCTATTCAAAAAATTTGGCAAGTAAATCCTAACTGTTATATAGAAGTAATTGGTCTGGAATTAAATCCAAAAGTACCGCAAGCTGCGATTACACATAATTTATTCGACAGTTGGAATACTGATTTAATAAATATTTTGACAAATATAGCTTTTGAACACCACATACAAACAGAACAATTAAAAGCCACACTGGTAATTGGTGATGCTAGAGAAAAAATTAACCAAGTGTATCAATCTGGTTTCAAAGCTGACGCAATTTTTCTTGACCCTTTTTCACCACCTCAGTGTCCTCACTTATGGACTATTGAATTTATTAAACTAGTTTCTCTGTGTTTACAACAAGATGGTTTGTTAGCTACTTATTCTTGTGCTGCTGCTGTACGCACGGCATTTTTAAACGCCGGATTAAGTATTGGTTCAACCCCACCCATCGGTAGAAAAACCCCTGGAACCATTGCTGGATTTAGTTTAAATTCTTCTCCACATCTATTATGTCTCTGCCAACAGGAAAAAGAACATTTACAAACTCGTGCTGCTATTCCCTACCGAGACCCAACACTAATCGATTCTCCATCTATAATTATTAAACGTCGTGAATCTGAACAACAAAATTCTAATTTAGAACCTACTTCACACTGGCGTAAACGCTGGCAGATAGTATATTAATTGACAACACTTGCGGTAATTGCTTGTATCCTATCTATCTACCCATAACCGCAACTTCTCCCATTACTTATTCTAAATATATAGTTAAAATTAATACTTATTAAGTAGTATGTACAGCGGAAAATGTTTGATTATGATGTGACTTAAATCACGTTTAATTTGATTGAACATCACTGTCATAGTGTGTCCGACATAGTTGAATAACTATATTGTTTATTCAGCAAAACTCCTATAAATGCTTTACTTAATATTGTTTGCCTTGATAAAAAACCTTAATAAATTGATATAAATAACTCGACTTGAAGATAATGAAAAAGCTGCTGTTAGCACAAATCTCCGTGTAAAACCTGATTTAACATTGGTTTTAATTGACGATACTATAATTGTAGAATGGGTAAAGTTGTCGGCAACTTTATCTATGTTCTAAAAAAAAAAGATTAAAAAAACTTAGTCTTGTGTTTTGAGAAAATTATTTAGGCATAAATCATAAAAAGCCTATAAAAATGCTTTTTAAAATACGTTCAAGTACTAAACTAGTTTTTGAAACATTGCATTGTTGCTATAAAAATGGAGTGCCTTTGTGATTCAATGGAAATCCAATTATACAGGCTCTACCGAGCAAAAAGTTAGTGGGTCAAACCCCACAACCTTATATAATAGAGCTGATAAAAATCATCCCTTAACAACAGAATCAGAACGTCATACAGAGGAGTTAACCAATCGTGACTTGAAAGTTAAAGAAACTGATAATGAGGATTCTAGTAATTATGTTCGTGTTGATGGCGATTCTCAGGTTTCCACAACGTTGCAAGTTAAAGGATATCCGCTTTCATGCTTTGAAAATGATGTGCCTAAAGTTTTGGTCGTTGACGATCATGCTGCGAGTCGGATGACAGCAGTAGCCCTTTTAGGAATGGAAGGCTACGAAGTTATTGAAGCAGACAATGGTTCTGCTGCGGTGCATTTAGTAAGCGAAAAACAGCCGGATTTGATTTTGCTTGATGTAATGATGCCGGAAATGGATGGCTTTCAAGTTTGTGAATTGCTCAAGCAGGACGAACAAACAAGGTTAATTCCGGTGATTTTCATTACAGCTTTGAACGATAGGCGATCGCGAATCCGGGGAATTGAAGTTGGAGCGGATGATTTCTTAAGCAAACCTTTTGACAGAGTGGAGTTGGCTGCAAGAGTTAAGTCTTTAGTGCGCCAAAAACGTCTGAATGAAGATTTAGACCACGCTGAAAAAGCGCTGTTTTCGATTGCTAGAGCCATTGAAAGCCGCGATCCCAATACCGGAGATCATTGCGAACGTTTGGTAAATTTTGGGAAAGCGTTTGGCGAATATTTGGGTCTTTCTCGCTATCAAATTAGGGATTTGATGTGGGGTGGCTATCTTCACGATATTGGTAAAGTCGGTATTCCCGATTCGGTGTTGCTCAAAAAAGGAAAACTAACCGCTGGAGAGTGGGAAGTAATGCGACAGCACGTTTTGATCGGGGAAAGAATCTGTCAACCATTACGCAGTATGCAGGGAGTAATTCCGATTATCCGCAGCCATCACGAACGTTGGGACGGTTCTGGATATCCAGACGGACTCAAGCAAGATCAAATACCTTTCTTAGCCCAGGTGTTTCAAATTATTGATATTTATGATGCTTTAACAAGTGAAAGACCTTATAAAAAAGCTTTTACAGCATCTGAAGCATTGTCAATTATAAATGAAGAAACAAGCAAAGGCTGGCGTAATCCAAAATTAATCCAGCAGTTTACTGAATTTATTAGCACCATAAATCACAGCTATTTGTAAGCGGATAGCATTTCGGTAAGGCTATGTAATCGGGTATATTTGAGCCGAAAATAAAATTCGCATTCGTATTTATTTATAGCTGTTGGCTAATTATGGTAGTTGTAGCAATTTTAGCGGCTGGACGCGGTACAAGAATGAAATCAAACCTACCCAAGGTTTTACATTCGGTAGGAGGAAAATCGCTGGTAGAAAGGGTTATTCAAAGTGTTGAGCCACTACAACCAGAACGTCGGATCACAATCATTGGGTATGAAGCCGAACAGGTAAAAACAGCCTTGCAAGCTATTCCTGATTTAGAATTTGTGGAACAAACGGTACAATTGGGAACAGGTCATGCGATTCAGCAATTACTACCTCATCTAGAAGGTTACAATGGCGATTTGCTGATACTTAATGGTGATGTACCATTATTGCGTGGCGAAACTCTGAAAAATTTCTTACAAATTCACCAAGAAAATCAAAATGCAGCAACTGTCCTAACAGCAAAACTTCCCAATCCTCAAGGCTACGGACGAGTTTTTTGCGATGATAACAATGTATTACAACAAATCGTTGAAGACAAAGATTGTACTGCTGCTCAAAAAGAAAATCAGCGGATTAATGCTGGAGTGTACTGTTTTCGCTGGGAGGATTTAGCAAAAATACTGCCTCACTTACAAGCAAATAACGCTCAAAAAGAATATTATCTTACCGATGCCGTAACTCAAGTTGCCCCAGTGATGGCGGTAGATGTAGAAGATTACCAAGAAATTGGCGGCATCAACGACCGCTTACAATTATCCGCTGCTTACGATATATTGCAAGCAAGAATCAAAGAAAAGTGGATGAAAGCTGGTGTGACTTTGATCGACTCTGCCAGCATTACCATCGATGAAACAGTGGAATTAGAACCAGACGTAATCATTGAACCCCAAACCCATCTACGGGGCAATACAGTCATTAAAACAGGAAGTCATATCGGTCCAGGAAGCTTAATTGAAAATAGCCTAATTGGTGAAAACGTCACCGCCAAATATTCAGTAATTTCCGATAGCATAGTTCAAAATAGTAGTCGAATTGGACCTTACGCTCACTTACGCGGTCATGCAGAAGTTGGTGAAAACTGCCGTATAGGTAATTTTGTAGAATTGAAAAACAGCAAACTAGGCAACAGTACCAATGCTGCTCACCTCTCTTATCTTGGAGATACAACCACCGGCACCAAAGTAAACATCGGTGCAGGCACAGTCACAGCTAACTACGACGGTGTTAAAAAACATCAAACTATAATTGGCGATCGCACCAAAACAGGTTCTAATAGCGTTTTAGTTGCACCAATTACCTTGGGTAATGATGTATACGTAGCAGCAGGTTCAACCATCACAGAAGATGTCCCTGATAATAGCTTAGTCATCGCTCGTCAGCGTCAAGTTATCAAAGAAGGATGGGTTCAGAAGAAGGAATAGGAGAT